>CAIQND010000518.1 GCA_903873045.1 uncultured Methylococcaceae bacterium
AAAAAACAACGTTCGTTAGAACAACTTATAACGAATAACCCAGTATTATAGTAAACTATATCAACACAAAAAACGGTTCAGCACGATGACAGTAAAAGACAACGTACACTTGCACGAAATCAATAAATTTGGCTCAATGGCAGAGCGTTGGTGGGATACCCAGGGCGAATTTAAAACCCTGCATGATATTAACCCGCTACGCCTTCAGTTTATTCAGAGTTATATCGATATTGCCGACAAACGCATGGTTGATGTGGGTTGTGGCGGCGGTATTTTAACCGAAGGTCTGGCTAAGCTTGGCGCTGATGCCTTGGGTATTGATCTCAGTGAAGAGCTGATTGATATTGCCGATTTGCATGGTCTGGAGTCGGGTATCAATGCGCATTATCATAAAATAAGTGCAGAAGCATTAGCCGAGCAACAACCTGAAAGTTTTGATCACGTTACCTGCATGGAAATGCTGGAACATGTACCCGATCCGGGTTCAATCATTTCTGCTTGCGCCACCTTGGTTAAGCCGGGCGGCATGGTGTTTTTTTCTACGCTTAATCGCAAGCCCAAAGCTTATTTATTAGCCATACTTGCCGCCGAGCATATCCTGCAAATGTTACCTAAAGGCACGCATGATTATAAAACCTTTATCAAGCCGTCTGAACTTAGCCAGTCAGCACGCGCAGCAGGTCTTGAGCTTCAAAGTATGATAGGGATTGAATACAACCCGTTTAACAAACGCTTCAGCACGGGCAAAGACATTGATGTTAATTACATTGCCGCTTTTAAACGTATTGAGTAAGTGCTGATGCCGACTGATTTTAAATTATCCTGCGTGTTGTTTGACCTAGATGGCACCTTAGTAGATACCGCACCGGATTTGGTTTTATGCCTGAATAAAGCCTTAAGTCAACATGGGTTTATGCCTGTTAAAGCGGAGACCATTAAGCACTATATTTCATTCGGTGCGCTTGCCATGATTAACGGGAGCCTGGATCATTCCATATCAGAGGCGATTCGGGCTGGTATTCTGGACACCATGCTGGATCTTTATGAAAACAATATTGCCCGGCACACGGTTTTTTTTAAAGGCATGGCAGATACGCTGGATGCCATTGAAGTACAAGGACTGAAATGGGGCATCGTCACCAATAAACGGGAACGATTTACCAATCCTCTGATGGCGGCTCTCAATCTGACTGATCGCGCCGCCTGCATTATCAGTGGTGATACCACGGGAAATCCCAAGCCACATATCGAACCCATGTTGGCAGCCTGCAAAAAAGCGGCAGTAATGCCTTATGAGTGTGTTTATATCGGCGATGCGCCTCATGATATTACCGCAGGGAAAAATGCCCAAATGAAAACCTTGGCCGCTCTTTACGGTTATATTAATCCTGGTGATATGCCGGAAACATGGGGTGCTGATGCCTTGATAGAATCACCTGAACAACTAACAGTCTGGATAAACTCTGCACTATGTCATTAAAAAACAACGTTATTTTAATTACCGGCGCGGGCGGTGGTCTGGGCAGTACTGCGGCTTTGGCACTGGCTAAAAATGGTGCCCATATTATTTTGCTGGATAAAAACATCGCTAAACTGGAAGTGGTTTATGATGCTATTTTGGCGGCCAATGCCCCCGAACCAATTATTTATCCGTTTGACGTTGCCGGTGCCAATGAAAACGAGTACCAGGAATTAGCAAATACTCTTACTGAAGAATACGGCTCCTTGCAAGGCCTGTTACATTCAGCCGTAGAATTTAGCTCATTTACGCCTGTTTCCCAATTTGGTACCAAGGAATGGGGGCATACGATAAACGTAAATTTGAATGCCGCTTTTATGCTCACCCGGATGTTATTACCGGTGCTTGAAAAAAGTCAACACGCGTCCATTGTCTTCACCTCCGATTCGTCTGCCAGAAAAGCGCATGCTTACTCGGGCGCTTATGGGGTGTCCAAAATAGCCATGGAAGGCTTGGCCAAAATACTGGCTGAAGAACTGGAAGCGGCCAACAAAATCCGGGTAAATACCTTGATACCGGGTGCCGTTGATTCACCCTTAAGAAAACGCGCTTATCCTGCAGAAGATAAAGCCAAATTGCCTACCATGGCATCATTGGCCCCCGCTTACCTGTATTTATTTGGCTCTCAAAGTATTGGCGTAACCGGCCAGACTATTGAAGCTGCAACCTTTCACCTATAACACTATTATGGCCGAACGAGAAAGCTTTGTTTTAACCCGAGATGTCAATACGGTCACCATTCCTGACGGTACGCCCAGCACCTTAAGCAAAGGTGAGTCAGTAACCATTCACCAGTCTTTGGGCAATAATTATACGGTTGTCACTGAGCAAGGTCACATGGTGCGTATTGACGGTGCCGATGCCGATGTCTTGGGCAAAGAGCCGCATCACTTACAGACACTGGTATCAGAAACCAGTCCTGAAGCCGTTGAAAAAAACTGCTGGGAAGTGATGAAAACCGTTTATGATCCTGAAATCCCGGTAAACATTGTTGATCTGGGTCTGGTTTATTACTGCAACGTCAAACCCGTTAATGATGATGAAAACACAGTCCACATCATGATGACCCTTACTGCACCTGGTTGCGGTATGGGGCCGGTTATCCAAGGCGATGTGGAGAAATGTATTCGTGCGTTGCCCGGTGTTTCTGGTGTTGATGTTGAAGTTGTACTTGATCCGCCCTGGTCAAGGGAAATGATGTCGGAAGTGGCGCAGTTGCAGTTGGGCTTGTACTAAAATAAAATTAATTGTAGGGGTATAAAATTTTCTACCCTTACTGCGCGTCGTAATTTGCAACGTTAGCCGCGTAGACACATCGATTTGTCGGGTTACGCTGTCGCTAACCCGCGACTGATATTGCAAAAAGTGTAAACTGAGGAATGAAGGATGCCAGATTTTGCTTTGGTTTTTCTTCGTGAACTTCGTGTCTTCGTGGTCTGTAATATCTTTAAGTTGATTACTTATTCCGAAGCGAGGCGTTATGAAGACACTTTATTATAGCCATCCGGATTTTCTCTTTCATGAAACCGGTGCAGACCATCCCGAATGCGCTGATCGGCTCAGAAGCATCACTACCGCACTGGACGCACCGGAATTCTCAAGTATAATCAGAGTACTGGCACCACTGGGAACTGAGCAACAAATCAGACTGATTCATCCGCTGTTTCATATTGAAGCTATTCGGGCAGCAATACCCAAACACGGTGAACACTATCTGGATCATGATACGGTCGTGTCGCCAGGCTCTGAAAAAGCGGCTTTTCGTGCGGTAGGCGCTGTTTGTGATGCGGTTGATAAAGTGCTGACGGGGCAGGCAAACAATGCCTTTTGCGCCGTGCGTCCACCCGGACATCATGCCGAACCCGACTTGGCTATGGGCTTTTGTTTATTTAATAATATAGCCATTGCCGCCGAATATGCACGCTGTCATTATCATCTTGAACGCATTGCCATTGTCGATTTTGATGTCCATCATGGCAACGGTACGCAAGCGGCTTTTTATAAACAAGCTGCTGTTTTATATGCCTCCAGCCATGAGATGCCCAATTACCCAGGCTCCGGTTATCCGCAAGAAACCGGTGTCGGTAACATTGTCAATGTGCCGCTGGCAGCCGGTGATACCGGTATCGAATTCAAAAAGAAATACAACGCTATTATTTTACCCGCACTGAGAAATTTCAAACCCCAATTACTGCTGGTTTCAGCAGGTTTCGATGCCCATAAAGACGATCCGTTAGCCTCAATTATGCTGGTAGAAGAGGACTTTCGCTGGCTTACCCAAGAATTGATGGACATTGCTGACCGCTATTGTGATGGCAGAATGATATCCGTATTGGAAGGGGGTTATAACCTCAAGGCGCTAGCGGCCAGTGTT
>CAIQND010000519.1 GCA_903873045.1 uncultured Methylococcaceae bacterium
CAAGACCTGTTAATACAAACACTTAACACTTATGGCAGGAAATGATACCTTAACGTATCTTATGAACAAGCCCTTGACTGGTCAAAAAAACAGGGGCTTGCAGTCTTTGATTACTCAAGAACGAACCCGCAAGTTGGAATTATTAATCCACTTGCTGACTAACTCAAGGCAAGCATTGGTTGTTTGCGGCCCCGAAGGTATCGGTAAATCCACTTTTTTAACGGTATTGCAACAGCGCAAGATTGATTCATGGCTTTATTGTCCCGTAAAAGGCACGGTAAAGTTAAGCATCGAGACGATTCAAAAACAACTGATTCAGGCTATTAAGTCGGACAACCTTCCGAACTTAACGCTTAACGCTTTATCGGGTGCTTTTCGGGAGCTTGAAAAGCAACACAAGAAAATTATTTTAATGATTGATGAGGCGGGGAAGTTAGCGCCCGGACTGATAAACACGATCATTGATTATGCGGTCAATAATCCGGTTTTACGGCTTGTTTTTGTGTTAACAAATGATGAGTTGGAGACTAAATACAACTCAGATAATGCGCTTGATGCCGGTTACTTAATTGAAATCCCGCCCTTGTCAGAACAACAATGCGGTCATTTTTTACAGCATTTAGCGACTAAATTTCGCACGCCGATCGCTTTTAATGAGATCGATGATACCCTGATAGCTGCTGTTTATCTTGAAACTCAAGGTATTCCAGGCTTAATGGTCGATAAACGCCCCTCGCTGGACGAGGCCATATCAGGTAACCATTCACTAGGGATTTTGGTGGTGGCCGTGCTGGGATTAATTGCTTTAGCTCTTGGCACACAGTGGTTTAGTTCCTCGGAATACAACCTTAAACGAACGACTGCACCGGTTGTTGAACAATCAGTGGGCAGTGATAGTGGCGAGACTCAATGAGCAAAAAATGGTTACCAACTTAACACGGGACAGACCTGACAGGTTTTATAAACCTGTCAGGTCTAACTCCAGTATTTTGTACTGGCTAAAGTGGGTAGCCCAAAAAATTAACCGGGGCTATGATAACGATGCCGGAAACGCCTGCGCTCGAAAAGACATAGGCAGAACGCAGAAAATACCCCCCAAGATCCGCCTAGTTCCCACGCTCCGGCGTGGGAATTCATCCGGCAACGCTCCAGCGTTGCGTGACGCGGGAGCGTCACTATCGGCATTCCCACGCCGGAGCGTGGGAACGAGTGGGTGGGAGTTATTGTTTGCGAGTTACCTTATTCCGGCCTACATGAGAGCCATACATCACACTCAATCAAATTTTTTTTCGTGTCTTTCGTGTTTTTCGTGGACGATTATCTTTTTTAAACATTATCTTAAACCTTCATAATGACTGCATTAAAAAACGACACCTTTATCAGAGCTCTTTTAAAACAACCTGTTGACTACACGCCCGTGTGGATGATGCGTCAGGCCGGAAGATATTTACCAGAATACAGAAAAATCAGGGAAGAGGCCGGCAGTTTTTTAAATCTGTGTACCAATCCCGAACTGGCCTGTGAGGTAACAATGCAACCACTGCGTCGCTTTGATTTTGATGCGGCCATTTTGTTTTCAGATATATTAACCATACCGGATGCGATGGGCTTGGGGCTTTATTTTACCGAAGGCGAAGGGCCTAAATTTAAATATCCGGTTAAAAATGCGGCCGATATTAAAAAACTACCCATTCCTGATCCCGATACTGATTTACGTTATGTCGTTGATGCCGTTCGCTTAATCAGAAAAACCCTGCAAGGCAGTGTGCCGTTAATCGGCTTTTCCGGAAGTCCCTGGACTTTGGCAACCTATATGGTCGAAGGTGGCAGCAGCAAAAGTTTTCAGAAAGTTAAAAGCTTAATGTATGAACAACCCAAATTGTTACATGTCATGCTGGATAAACTGGCGCAATCGGTAGCGGCCTACTTGAATGCTCAAATTGAAGCCGGTGCTCAAGCAGTCATGTTGTTTGATACGTGGGGCGGCATGTTAACTTCTGAAGATTATATTGAATTTTCTTTGTATTACGCCAAACAAGTCAGAGCATTGCTTAAAACTACGGTAGATGGACTGCAAATCCCCACCATTTTATTTACCAAAGGCGGTGGACTTTGGCTGGAAGCCATGACGGATGCCGGTTATGATGCCTTGGGTCTGGATTGGCAAACCGATATACAAAAAGCCCGCGCCCGAGTCGGTGACCAAGTTGCTTTACAAGGTAACATGGACCCTGTCGCGCTTTACGCACAACCGGACATTATCGTCGAAAAAGTTAAATCCATTTTACACAAATATGGCACAGGTTCCGGGCATATTTTTAATCTGGGACACGGTATATTGCCCGACATGAATCCCGAGCATGTTAAAGCAATGGTCGATGCAGTTCATGCCTACAGCCCTGCTTATCATCAATAATGACACGAGAGAACGCACTTATGAAAATATTAAACAGTATGTTGA
>CAIQND010000520.1 GCA_903873045.1 uncultured Methylococcaceae bacterium
AAGGCGAATCCATGCGCAAAAAAATGAATTCCTTGACTCAAGTTGAACACTTGGAGTAAAAATTCACTTCCACCGATGCGTTAGGTTTTAGGTGTTCAAGTTCGACCAGAATCAGTGTTCAAATTAATCAGAATACGCACCAGCATAATTCTTCCTTCTTTTAACTTATGGCACAGGCATTGCATTTAGTTAATTGTTAGGTTAGAAATACGTGACTACTTTTGTAACACACCTAATAATTAGCCAATCCCGGTCGCGAGACAAGGCGAGGCTGGAAAATCAAGATAGTCGGATTGTCCCTATCTTTTAAAGTACAAGCGAAAGTTGTAAGTCAATCAAGGCTTGCACTTATTAATTAAAACTAGATACCAGGTAAAAAAATGACTTTTCGTAAAAATTTAGTATCAACAATATTAATTGGTGGCGCTATGGCCATATCCGGTCAAGCCTCCGCACATTGGAGTTCAGGCCCGTTCTTATATAATGATGCCGGCACAAACCCCATGCACCTTGCCAATAGTAATTTGGCGCTTGGTGTAGCAAATAACGGAACCGGTGCCAATGCAGTCGGTACTTTCGGCACCAGTACTGATACCGGTACCAGCTACGGCACTTACACCCAAACCCGAACTACTGGCGGTGACTATGGCTGGATTCAAGGTCAAGACAACACCTTGTGGGGAAACAGTCATGATAATAAAGGCCTGGCATTTTCTTTAGGCAGTGCTGCACGCGTAAGCTTTACTATCACTACCTTGGGTACAGCCGCCTCTGCCATTCAAACCGGTGCGGTTGGCACACCCACAAACGTTACCGGCGCTACGCCTCTGCTCGGCCTTGACTGGAACCCTGCCTTCTCATTATTTAAAGGCTTGGCGACACAATCATCCCATGAAGGCGGCATTGGCAATGCTTCGTTGTCAAGTCATCTGCCCGGCTATGTTTCTTGGGGGCCTTATGCGACTGCTGAACCCTACACAACCGCAACTGACGCAACCTATGAAGCCACCACCAGCCTCGCCTATACCGGCAGCGGTACCTGGGGAGCTTACCGTTCCAATGCCGATTGGACTTCAGGACGCGATATAGCGGCATCTGCTACCTTTGGCAACGGCAGCTTAATCGGTACTGACACAACTATCGGCGGTGAAAATACCAGGACACTGACCTATCTCGGTCAAGCTGATTCGGGAACGGCTCACACAGTGACTGCGTCATTTGATCTGGCTCCCGGTGATTACAGCATCTGGGTAGGCGGTAATAATGCTGCGGATGCAGCTGCGCAAGCCCAAAACTATCAAAGTTTGCTGGCGGCTCATACTGCAAATGATGCAACCGTTGCTGCACAATCAGCGGCTTACGTTTCAGCGATGGGTTCTGATACAATCCTTGCAGCGGCACAAGCGACCAAAGATGCTGTTTTTGCCAGTCATACCGCTAATGCGACTGACAGACAGATTGCATTAGATGCCTTAAATGTTGCTTTAAATAATAACCCAACCGCTAAAACTGCCTACAACTCATGGCAAGCGGCTTTATTACCTATAACCACCCTTAATGATTCAATTGCAACTTTACGCGGTGCTTATGGTTTTACTGTTGCAACTACCGTATCTTCCGTACCCGTTCCTGGTGCTGTATGGTTATTTGGCAGTGCATTGGCGGGCTTGATCGGTTATGGCCGTCGTAAAACGGCTCTAGTCGCTTAAAACCTCGCTTCGATTACGCTGGGATCAGGGACGTCCCGGCGTATCGCATTCACTTTTTTGAAAAAGAAATTCAACCGCCTATTCGTGGCTATGAAGGCATAACGTCCGGAATTCCCTATCGCTACCCAATCGAACTAACGGCAAGCCCGCCTTACGGTTTAAGCACCAACCAGATCGTCCATGGGCAATCAATTATTAATAAGGTGATTTCTGCGAAAGAACTTACCCATTAGACGAATCCAATCGCTTGCTTGATTGAGAAAATTCTACTTTTAATGGGTAACATATTCTCCGGAAATCACCTTAAACTATGAATCGCACATGGGCGGCAATATACAGG
>CAIQND010000521.1 GCA_903873045.1 uncultured Methylococcaceae bacterium
CCTGTATATTGCCGCCCATGTGCGATTCATAGTTTAAGGTGATTTCCGGAGAATATGTTACCCATTAAAAGTAGAATTTTCTCAATCAAGCAAGCGATTGGATTCGTCTAATGGGTAAGTTCTTTCGCAGAAATCACCTTACCTCAAGACAAGGCGGATGAAGCTCGGCGGCGAACCCGAAAACAGGCAAAAAAGAAAGGCTACACGCCCAGTGCAGACACCTTGTACTTATCTGGCTGGGTGTTGATATTGACGACAGTGCCGGTCGATATTCTCGACACTGAAACGGTAGCCGCTTTGTATCGTGTTTGCTGGGGGCTATGCAGGGCGTTTATGGGATGCCATTCCTGCCGGTGATAGTGAGCATAATATCTTCGAGGCGATTTATTCAGATGATGACAATTTGATAATGTAACATTCAATTAATACCGGGTAACACCAGTTGTTTTATGTCTGAATTATTAGTAATTGTTGCGGGTGTTTATTTTTCGATGCGGCATAATTGGGATAGGAGGGTTTAGCGGAATAATACAGCGCAACGAAAAATGGCCTAGAGAACATTTTATACTCTCTAAGCCATTGGTTTCTTTGCACAACTCGGAAACCCTAATTTGGTACCGAGGGCCGGAATCGAACCGGCACGAAGTCACCCTCACCGGATTTTGAATCCGGCGCGTCTACCAGTTCCGCCACCCCGGCAAAGAAAGGACATTATAAAGACACTTGTTAAAAAAAGCCAGTTTATTTTTAAGGTGAATTCATTGGCTTAACCTGATACTATCACCGGCTATGAAAAAAAGTGATTTTAACTACCTGTTACCCGAAGCGTTAATTGCGCAAAAACCCTTGGCAGAACGCGATGCCAGCCGCTTGTTGTGTATGGATCGAGACACCGGTGAAATAGTCGATCGGCTATTTACCGATTTTATTGATTTAATACATGAGCAGGATTTGCTGGTTTTTAATAATACCAAGGTGATTCCCGCCCGACTGTATGGCACTAAACAAAGCGGCGGAAAGGTCGAGATTCTGATTGAACGTATTTTGGATGATCATCACGCCATTGCTCATGTTAAAGCCAGTAAATCATCAAAGCCGGGTACCTTGATCAAGCTGGATCAAGGCTATCACTGTGTCGTACAGAGCAGGGCGGATGATTTGTTTGAGCTGGAGTTTGCCGATGTGAACTTGCTCTGGCTGTTGGAGCAAATCGGTCATATTCCGTTGCCGCCTTATATTACCCGTGAAGATGATGAATCTGATTTTACACGTTATCAAACGGTGTTTGCCAAAGAACCAGGTGCGGTAGCGGCACCGACAGCCGGTTTGCATTTTAATCTGGCGATGATGGATAAAATTAAAGCCAAAGGCATACAAACGGCTTTTGTGACGTTGCATGTGGGTAGTGGCACCTTTCAACCGGTTCGGGTGGAAGATCTATCCGAACACTTAATGCACAAAGAATATTTTGCCGTGTCTCAAACCACTGTGGATGCAGTACGACACACCCGAGAAAGAGGCGGGCGAGTTATTGCCATTGGTACAACGGCGGTCAGAGCACTGGAATCGGCATCTAAAGGTGGTCAGCTTGAACCCGGCTTTGGTGATACCAATTTATTTATAACTCCAGGTTATCAATTTAAGTCAGTCGATGCCATGCTGACTAATTTCCATCTGCCTGAATCTACTTTGTTAATGCTGGTTTCAGCGTTTGCAGGTTACAATTCGATTATGAACGCCTACAGCCATGCGATTGATCAATCTTACCGATTTTTTAGTTACGGTGATGCGATGTTTTTGAGTCGGTGATTGTATTAAAATTGTTGAATTTTGATTCGCTCAATATTAATAATTTACATGGTGTTGCATTTATGACTTGAATTCGCCAGTATTCAACACGGCTAATAAAATTAACAAGCAACAGGATAGGATTAATGATTAACACGAAATAAGGAATTTAACACGCAACACATTGATTTCTAACTGACACACTTCATACTTTTTGTCACACGTAAAACATTATGTCCAGTATTAATAAGCAAGTAACTGTTCCCTATTCAGCGGATCAAATGTACGATTTGGTTTATGATATTAATGACTATTCCAATTTTATCCCGTTATGTACATTTTCAAAAGTTTACGAAGAGTCGGATAATAAATCCAGAGCGACCATGAAAATTGCCAAGGGTGAAATCGGCTTTAAATTTTCCACGGTTAATACCATGGAAAAAGGCCGTTCTATATCGGTTATTCTGGAAAAAGGCCCTTTCAAAGCACTTAAAGGTGTTTGGCGATTTACCCCGCTAGGAACTCATGAGTGCATTATTTCATTGCACTTTGAATTCCTATTTTCCAACATAGTATTGGATTTGGCTTTAGGCGGTTTATTTAAACAGCTTTGTGATTCAATGATCGAATCATTTCGTCAGCGGGCAGCCGTTCGTTACGGTACTTTATAGACCGGTGATGTCTTTCCCGCCTAAAAAGTCAGTTCATTTAATGCAAGGCCATCAGAAATAAAACAATTCTGCTATCATTGAAATGATCAGTGATAGTTTTGTAGTAAAAGTATTTTTTATGGGCAAGGCAAAATATTGAACCTTTTTAAACTTAAAAAGTCGGACACAATTAGCTTGTCATAAACCTTTCATTTGACAATAAGCTAGATAATGCTTTACCCTATCATCCGTAAGCTTATTTAACTTGTGCTGATGAGAGAGACCATGAGACATTATTTACTGAATCCTAAAACCTTTATCGCAATAGCTCTTACCGCTTTTTGTGTTTCTGCCAATGCAGAAGCAGTCGATCCAGATGCAGCAAAAGCTTTTGCCAAGCAAAATAATTGTTTTAGATGCCAC
>CAIQND010000522.1 GCA_903873045.1 uncultured Methylococcaceae bacterium
GCAGTTAGTTGAGCAGATCAAATCAAAACGGATTGCCGAAGCCGCAAGCGGTCAACATGGGTTCACTGACACCAACAAGGCAAGCGTAAACTTTTACGGCTTCTTTAAACAGATAATGGACACCAAAAAAACCAATGAGAGCAGCAAAAACTATGGGACTTGGGAAGCTTGTTTGATTCAATTAAAACGCCACCACCCAGACGAAGGTTTAACATTTGATCAAGTTACAGTAGATTGGCTTAATGGTGTAAGGGATTTTTTCAACACGAAGGCCAAAACAAAAAGCGGTAACTTGATCAGTAGCAGCACCGCGTCAACGTATTTTAACAAGGTAAGAGCCACCATTAATGCCGCTTACGATAAAGGCATTATTGAGCGTAACTCGCTGAAAGAAGTGACAGGCATTAAGGCGGTCACATCCGAACGCTGTTTTTTAACGATTGAAGAAGTACGCGCACTGGTTAAAACCGATTGCCGGTACAGCATTTTAAAAAATGCCTTCCTGTTTTCATGCCTGACAGGGTTACGCTGGAGCGATATTAATAAACTGGATTGGTCAGAGATCAGTCAACTTGAAGGTAACCATAGAATCACCTTTAACCAGAAGAAAACCGGAAACCTGCAATACCTGGACATTACCCCCCAAGCCTATAACCTGATAGATACCACCGAAAAACAAGGCCGCGTTTTTCAATGCCTAAAGTATTCTGCTTATTTCAATACCGAGCTGTTACGCTGGACAATGGCGGCGGGTATCACCAAGCACGTTACTTTCCATGCAGGCCGTCATACTTTTGCAGTCAGCTTATTGTGTAATGGCGTGGACATTTACACAGTTAGCCGCTTGTTAGGCCATAGCGAAGTTAAAACCACCCAAGTTTATGCCGATATTATCGACAGTGTCAGAAAAGACGCGGTGCATAAAATCCCTGATATTGGTTTATAGGTGAAGTACAATAATTATTAATCTAACAGCGAGTATTAATCATGCAAACATTACAGATCAGTGACGAGGCCGCCAGTAATTTGAGCCAATTGGCGCAACGAGAGCATGTTTCAAGTACAGAGCTTATTGAGCTACTCATAAAAAAACACAGTGAAGAATTAAGAAAGCATAGCGGGCAATTAAGCGATTTTGCCGGAATATTGGCCGGTTCACCTTCTTTTACTGAAAGCCCGTTAGATGTTCAAAAGGCCATACGTAATGAATGGGATTAAGTATTTACTCGATACAAACATCATTATTGGCGTGCTTAAGGGTAACGAGCAAGCGGTAAGTCTCACCCGTGGCATGAATCTATCTACCTGTGCTTTTAGTGCTATCACTCGAATGGAGCTACTGGGTTTTCCCGACATTACCGAGCATGAGTATCAGGCAATCAGCACGCTATTATCGGGAATGACAAACTTAACACTGACCACGGCTATTGAAGATGAAACCATACGCATAAGGCGGAAACGTCGATTAAAGTTACCTGATGCCGTTATTGTTTCGACCGCTGCAACCTACAATCTGCAATTAATAACGCTTGATAAGCAATTAATAACCGACAGAAAAACAACATAAAAAATATTGGCTTAACTTAAAAAATTTACCTAACTGCTAAAAATATCACATCTGATATAATCACTTTAACCGGATAGGCTTAGCGGCTTGCAAGTGGGACTCGTTACCCTACTTCCGGTTATTCCTTCGTAACGATTACACCTTAACGGAGTGTTGAATGTCTTTATTTGAAATATACAAAACTGAATCATTCCCAAACCAATATTATGAAATCCCAAGAGCGCCTTTTGTAGTAATGGGGATACCTAAGGCAATCTTTTTGAATAACGGTAAATATTAAACGTTTGGGACGGGGTTGCAAACTACGCACTGCGTTCGGAAAAAACATCAACAAAACCAATAAAATA
>CAIQND010000523.1 GCA_903873045.1 uncultured Methylococcaceae bacterium
TCAATTTATGATTTAAAACTAGCACCAAAGGTTATTAAAGCGTCGTTGTTACGGCATTTTTAACACCGAAAACCTGTTCCAGCGCATTTCCATAGATTTTGCCGGATATGGTGCAACCTATTGATAATATTTAATTTAATTAATCACGCCAAAGTCAGAAGAGCCTGTTTTTCGACATCTTTACATACTTTCCTGTGTATTAATGGGCCGCGTTCGCTTCCTCGCGTACCCCACGCGCACCGCCCAGCACGTAAATGCCTGCTATCCCAAGGCCAAAATCGCCTAAAAAGCACCCGTCAACTGGCGTTAAAACAAGCTTGTCCCTCTGCTGATATTAACTTAAACCCTAACGCGCTGCCAGCGGATTAAAATCGGTAAAAAACCAAAACCCACCCTACCCATGAACCGACATGACACTATGCCGCCTTCGCTTTTGCACTATGATTAAGCGCTGTAAACTGAAAAATTCTAACGCGATTCGCAGGATGCGGAAAGATGAAATCACAGGCACTTTAAAATGAGATCTGGGATGGGTAAACGTCAAAATTTATGGATGCTGGTCAATCATGATCAATCAGTGAGAGAGCGTATTATTGGTGCCGTGTTTATGCCCTTAAAAACGTAGATAAATTTTTTAATCCTAAAGCACCTTATCTTTTTGTTAGTGCGTATAGGTGTTTATACGTATTGTGTTTTGTTTGAAACGGTTTAACTTATCAGCTTGGTTAGGTATTTTGGATTTTAACGTTTATTCTGAACGATCGCTTTCGGCTCAGACTGTGTGAAAACTCACAAACAAAATCTTCAGAGGTTGAATTTACTCCATTTACTTGTAAAAAAGAGTCAACTATCAATGGTTACTCCCATTTTAAAGTGTAATTCAATCAATAATCCGTTAATTATTTCTACCGGTATTGGTGATTTTAAGTTTTGACACAGTCTGGGTCAATTGCAGGCGTTCGAATAAATAATTTAGAAAAGCAAAAGTAAAGACTTAACCCCATTTTTTTCGATAGGATCTGAGCTGATCCTGATAAAGAGAGTTCTGGCAATGCAATCATCAATGAAAATCCGAATACTGATTGTGATTATAATTTCCAGTATATTTATCTCAGGCCACGCAGTAGGCGGCTCTACTCAATACATTGTAGGCTCCGGTAAGATAACAGGGGTGCTTCCGGGAATCCTCTATATAAATGGCAATAGTGGGAAAATATACATAATCGGGCACAATTCGAAGAGTGCACATATTTATGTACAAACGCTAGGCTCATCTGATTTGGATATAGGTGAGGAAGTGGAGTTTAAAGGGAAAGTTATAAAGTTCCTCACATCGGAAGTCGTGGATACAAACGATGGGTATTTGTATCGGCCAGATTGGCTGAAAATACAGGCACAAAGAGCCAATAAAGTAGCAGAAACGATGGCAAAAGAGGAGACTGAACGAAAACAAAAAACAGCTAAACTTGTCGCAAAAGGTGACAATCCTAGTGCAATTCCCACTATAATGATGGAGACAACAGCACAAAAGAAAGAAAAGGAACGGAAGGAGGAAGAGGAAAAGTCACAGACTAGGTTCAATGTTTTTGTTTCACTAATGGGACTTGTAATTGCATTACTGACATTTGATAAAGTACCACCGGCAGTTAGGGCGCTATACAGCCTATCAAAGTCATTTACTGACAAATTTCAACAATCAGGCAATGGGAAGCGGACTAGCATACAAATAGATGCTAGAGACACATGAGTTTTTATCCGACCATCCGTAAACTAATACTAACGTCCTTCCTACTCCTAGCCACAAATTTGTTGGCTCAACCTAATATAAAATATGGCTTATGGGAAATAGACTATGAATACGAGATTACACAAATTCCACCAGAAATGCGAAGCCAAATTCAAAATAAGATCACGAAAACTGAATGTTTGAGTAAGGAAAAAATGATTCCAAAACAACAACAACCTAATGATAAATGTACCAGAAATGATTTACTTAGTGGCAATACCGCAACTTTTCGCATGGTTTGTAAAAGCGAGCTTGGTGCTTTAACCATCGACGGTGAATTTATTTATCAAAACGAAGAATTAAATGGGTCTATTCACAATTCTGGCGCAGGTGGAACAATGACTACGAAGATAAATGGCCATTACATCGGATCTTGCCCGCAACAATAAAAACACATCTTTCGACTCCGCCAATTTGCAGGAAAAAGATAAAATAGCCTTTAGGTAGAGGTTGAGCGCGAATTATTGGGAAAAATCGGAGTCAGTAAACTCAATGCCCAACATTTAATTCAACCGGAGCGCAATCATTTGGCACTTTATTTTTTTTCAAGCTTTCGTGGGTCGCGCTCGATTAGCTTTACGTTAAACTTTCGTTAAAGGTTTTTTCATCAAAAAAGATTTGAAAATAGTGGATGTTATTCAGACGCAGAGAATAATTTGTTGGATTTTATGAAAAAACACACAAAAACAGCTTTGTTAATTGGGGCATTGGTTGTCGGCCTATGGGCTGCTTCAGGGTTCGTGCTCTATTATCTGCCAGAACGAGGTACGTTCGGAGACATGTTCGGAGCAGTTAACGCGTTGTTTTCGGGACTTGCCTTCTTAGGCGTGATTTATGCTCTACTGCTCCAGCACGACGAGTTAGATCTGACAAAGGCTGAGTTTTCTCGTAATGCTCATGCACAAAAAGAAGTTGCTCAGCTACAGGCATTGACGCTGCTTTTTCAAGAATACAAACAGCTTTCAAAAGAGCTTAGCTATCAACCAGTCCATGAAGTACCGAATAAAGAACCAACTAATTGTCCTAACTTCAGTGGCGATGGTCGACTCGACTGTTAATTTAGCAGACAGAAAAATGTCCGGCGGAGGACAATAATGTCAATTTATAGATTAGTTACTATGATTTTTTTTGGATTGTTGTTGGTTACGAGAGCACAGGATTTGATTGCTCAATGTAGCCCTAACGAAGTACTTGTTGGCAAGGACGTGGATAATTACTACTGCGAGGACAAAGATAAACCTAATATACCGACCGAATTCAACGTACTGCTTGAGCCGTCTAATTTGCACATTTGCATCGATGATAATTGTGATTCTAATAGCCCAAAATATAGCCCGACACCTTCTACAGTGATCAAAGAGGCATTTGTTATCGCAGTTTGTGCACATAAAGGAGATCCAACAACGGGTCGTGCCTTATATTGACATATCATCCTGATATATAGTATCTTTTTTGCCTGCCAAATTTTTCTAATAAGGAGGTTGGTATGTGTCAAATTGAAGATTTTTGCTGTCAGAATCCTTTGTGTCCAGATGCTGGAATTCGAA
>CAIQND010000524.1 GCA_903873045.1 uncultured Methylococcaceae bacterium
ATCCCGATGAGGAAACTATCGACTGGAGAGCCGTGTGCGGGAGAACTGCACGCACGGTTCGGAGGGAGGGGAGAGCTTAGAAAAAAAGCTCTTCTCTACCCCTATAGTTGCCATGGATGGCAAATCGTAAAGCAGTTAAAATCCAACCTTAATACATCCATGTACTCTGGATCCCAACGATCCATGCCAATGGGATGACGAGGCTTATGTAGCTTTTACAGGAGCCAGAAGTATCAACACGAAGGCCAAACCCAAACTTTACACACCATAAACCACTGCATAAAAAATCAGCTTTTCCAACTCATTAATACAAAACTGTCGCCATCTTTCTTCCTGCCACCAACGGTCAGCTTGCCAAGTCGGTACACTGCTTGCTATCAACCGATAAGACAAACCGGCTTTTTTAAAAACAGGACTCAAGCAAAAGTCCAGACGGCGTAGATGCGGTGGATCACTCACCACCAAAGCACTATGCCAATGATGTGCAGTTAATAAAATGGCAAGATTTAAAGCCTCTTGATGGGTATTAACTGATAACCCATCAAATAATAACGTCTCGGCAGGGATGCCTTGTTTAAGCAAAAACAAAGAACGAGGCGACTGATAAAAACCCTTACCGGAATCTACAAAGCCACCCATTCCGGTTAATAAAATCTTTTTGGCATAACCGGCTTTATAAAGATCCACCGCCATTTGATCCCTTTCGCCAATGCCGCCGCCCAAGGTCACAATTAAATCAGCTTTAGCAGGTTCATTGGCAGGTGCAGAAAGCCAATAACCTAAATTTAAAAATAAAATGGCAACCAATAACAATAAAGTGCCGGTTACAGCAAGGGTAAGCTTCATGGGTTATTATCAAACTACGCCTACAAATTATTATCGTTCCCACCGCTCCAGCGTTGAGTCTAGCTGCACACGGTAATACGCATGTTATTTCACAATCGAGCCTTACTCAAATACCATTCAATCGTCTTAACAATCCCTGTTTCAAAACTTTCATCAGCTTGCCAGTCCAGTTCGGTTTCTATCTTGGTGGCATCAATGGCATAACGTTTATCATGTCCGGCGCGGTCTTCGACAAAGTTAAGCTGGTCTTTATAGCTGCCTTGAGCTTTGGGGCGTAGTTCATCCAGAATTTCACAGACTTTATCAGCAATATAGTTATTGTTGCGCTCATTCCGACCGCCAATATTGTAGACTTCGCCAACGTTGCCCGCATGGTAAACCAAATCAATGCCTTTGCAGTGATCCAGCACGTACAGCCAGTCACGTATATTTTTACCATCGCCATAAATAGGGATGTTTTCGCCACTGATGGCTTTGCGGATAATGGTTGGAATCAGCTTTTCGTTATGCTGTTTGGGGCCATAATTATTGGAGCAGTTAGTAATCACCGTGTTCATGCCATAGGTATGATAGTAACTGCGCACAATCATATCGCTGCCCGCTTTACTGGCCGAGTAAGGCGAGTTGGGCGCATACGGCGTGGCTTCGGTAAACAAGCCGGTTTCACCCAAGGTTCCGTAGACTTCATCGGTAGAAATATGATGAAAGCGACTGGCTTCATAGCCCGCTTTAAAGACAAACGGTTTTTCCATCCAGTATTTATAGGCAACATCAATCAGGGTAAAGGTACCGTTAACATTGGTCTGCACAAAAACGCCGGGATTTTTAATGGAATTGTCGACATGGCTTTCCGCAGCAAAATGGATAACCCCACGAATGTCATGTTGGCTAAACAACTGCTCCAGCAATTCACGGTCACAAATGTCGCCGTGAACAAACGTATAACGGTCACTGCCGTCAATTTCGTTAAGATTTTCAAGATTGCCTGCATAAGTCAGTAAATCAAGATTAACCAAGTGATAGTCAGGATACTTGTCTAAAAAGTAAGGTGCAAAATTACTGCCGATAAAACCGGCGCAACCGGTGATTAAAAGAGATTTCATAAGGTATTATTTCCGGTTAAATGTAAGTATCTTTTTACAACACCCATCGCGTAGGTCGGGTTAGCGACAGCGTAACCCGACAAATCGACGTATCTGTGTCGGGTTACGGCTAGCGCCTGGGCTGATGAAAATAAGCCATTAATTGCATATTTATTAGTAAAAAAGTGGTATCGTTTATGTTCCATTTAGGGAACAATAAACGTAATCATTCACACCCCTGCTAATTTTTTTCATTGCTAATGACTATATGTTATTATTTGAGCTAAAAACAACCCCTTAAAATATGGCACTCAGCGATCACGATTTACGACAACTTGACGGAGAAGTGATTGACTCACTTC
>CAIQND010000525.1 GCA_903873045.1 uncultured Methylococcaceae bacterium
AAGGGTAATTTTTCAAACTGTAAAAACGACTTTTTAAAATTATGAATTTGCCAGCGGATTCCGGATATTATAAGATTGCTCATAGTTAAACTCTTGGGTGGATAATGAAATGTAGTGAATTTCAATTATATCCGAATATACTCGGGAGTTTAACTTTATTTTATGCATCTATCTTACTGTTATTAAATGAATAATGCTGTTTAAGGTAGCAGTATTACAAACAGACTGGAATCACTTTGCTAATGAAATGCAGCAAGCAGTCACTGCTTTTGAGATAGCTGAATTATCAATGGATGCGGATGATGTTACTGAAATCGATAAGCCCATTGATTATACGGGAAGCAACAAAACAGTCCAAACCACAACCCGCGTTGGTCAGAATTTTTTCAGGCGTTCGGTGTTGAGTGCTTATGACTATCGGTGCTGTATGACTGGACTGACTGTTACGAAACTGTTGGTGGCTAGTCACATTATTCCGTGGCGAGTTAATACAGAAAATCGTCTAAATCCAAGTAATGGTCTCTGTTTATCGATGCTGCACGATAAAGCTTTTGATGTTGGCATATTAACGATATTGGAAGATATGACTATCAGCGTTTCACAAAAATATACGGATGATACCGATCAATTTTTTAATTCTGCTCTGTTGGCCTATGATGGGAAACCTATTTTTTCACCCAAAAAATTTAAACCCCATGCTGAGTTTCTTGCTTACCACCGAGAGCATGTTTTTGAGAAATAGAAAATACTTATGAATATTCGATTTGAGTACCTTTATAGAGATACAGGCAATTTTAAGAGCTGGGGTGAGTTAGTTTTTTCTAATCCTCACAATATTAATGTCAACCTTGTTAAAGCACTGGCCGAAAATGTGCTGATTGATCAAGCCTATTTTGTAGCAAGCAAAGCTAATGTACCTGACTTACATTTTAAAGAATATAACTATCAACTTGATCACGGTTGGCATGAGCTTCATATTTTTGTACCAACCGAAGAAGCGCCCAATGACCCCTGCGGTCGAAATATAGAAGAATTCATTGAATCGCTTCAATTTGCGGCATCAGAATAAGAAAATAGATTGTTTTTACATCACCGTTTATCTATGACATAAGTGTTGTAGGAGAGGAATCCGATGAAATCAATCTCGATGAAATGCTACAAAAGTTTGGCGGTAAATTTCCAACAACCCGTATATTTTCAGAATATGCGCGATCGACCCTGAAAGACCTCAATCTGCAAGAAGATCAGGACTTGGTGTTAATGGCATGGATGGAGCGGGAAGAAATTCTGTTCCGTACCTTGGAACGTTATATGATTGCTGAGCGTTTATCAAAAGGCTTTGGAGGTAACGAAGAAAATATGGCAGTTGACGTAGACAGTTTTATCGCTTTTTCGCTTTCCGTACAAAACCGACGCAAAAGTCGTGTAGGTTTAGCCTTGGAAAATCATCTGGAACTGTTGTTTGTCGGTTGCGGTTTACGTTATTCCCGTACCGCTGTGACCGAAAATAAAACCAAACCGGGTTTTCTATTTCCCGGAATCGCCGAATATCGCAATTAGGATTTTAACCCGCTTAACCTGACTATGCTGGGCGTAAAATCGACCTGCAAAGATCGTTGGCGGCAAGTATTGGCAGAAGCCAATCGCATCGAACACAAACATCTGCTTACCTTTGAGGCGGCGATCAGTAGTAATCAAACCGATGAAATGCGCACAAAAAACCTGCAATTGGTCGTGCCGCGCAGGCTTCATGACTCTTACACAGAAACCCAGCGTGCCTGGCTGATGGATGTATCCTCATTTATAACCTTGGTACAAGAACGACAGGACATGTGAAGGGTGAAATAAAATTATCCAAACCTGCCGGGCGTTTATCGAAGATCATGGCGCGAGGTAGTGTTTCCGCTCTACGTGTGCAAAAGCGTTTGGCAA
>CAIQND010000526.1 GCA_903873045.1 uncultured Methylococcaceae bacterium
ATCAGGGTATTACTGGGGCGGTGCTATGGGGTATTCAACCGGATACACCTGTTTCAGCGCCTGAGCCTCGACCTTGGCGGCTATGAGCAGTTTGCTTAAATTACAATGGGTTGCCCACCATGCGAAATCCCAGAGAACCAAAATTGAAGTCTCTCGCATTTGTTTATTTATGCGTCAAAACGATGCTTGATTTGGATGTGGATGAGACTTTCGACTGCCTGACTGAAGGGGGCGGAGATTTTGGTATTGATGCCATGCATCTAACTGAAGAAATAGACGGTGAATTTGGCGTGACACTCTTTCAGGCTAAATACAAGGCCAATCTTGAAGGTAATGCAAACTTCCCGGAAAATGGTATAAATGGGCTAATTAACTCAATTCGTTGTTTATTTGATCCCGCCTCGCCACTTGAATCCATTAATAATCGCCTATCGACCAAGGTTGAGGAAGCGCGTTCGATGATACGTGATGGTTACATCCCACGAGTGCGAGCCATCGCTTGCAATAACGGTCTTAAATGGAATAGTGCTGCACATGAAGCAATTCTCCGCGCAGAATTTGGTGATGAAGTTTCATGGGAACATGTCAACCATGACGTTTTAATTGGTATTTTGCAACGACCAAAATCCGTTGATGCCAACTTACGGCTGATTGGCAAAGCAGTAGTCGAGGACATGAACTTTAGTAGGGTTTGTATTGGTCGCATTCCAGTTACCGAAATTGCCGAACTCATGAGAACACACGGGGAGCGATTATTGGAGCGCAATATTCGCCGCTACTTGGGCCTACAAGGCAACCGTGTCAATGAAGGCATACGCGATACGCTGCATTCAGATAATCCTGCAAACTTTTATTTTTTCAATAATGGCCTAACCTTGGTTTGCAATGATTTTTCCTATAACGCCCTACAAGGCAGTGATTATCAGGTCAGAGTCGAAAACCTACAAATCGTCAATGGAGGGCAAACCTGTATGACCATCTTTAAAACCTTGGAGGAAATGCAAATTAAAGGTGAAAGTTTGCCTAACGAGGCCAGTGTGATGGTGCGGATTTATAAACTACCCAAAGATAATGAAGACATTGTTTTACAAATCACTCAGGCCACCAATAGTCAAAACCCGGTTGATTTAAAAGACCTACGCTCCAACGATGAAAAACAATTACGCCTAGAGGCAAGTATTCAAGCATTTGGCTTTACTTATCGCCGCAAACGCACGGATTCAGCCACCAAATCGACAGATATCACATCAGGAACGGCGGCTGAAGCTATTTTAGCCGTATGGCGATTTGCACCTCATCAGGCTAAGTTTTTTACCCGTGAGCATTTTGGCAAACTTTATGACACAATTTTTACGAAAACACTCAATGGTGCACAAACCATAGTCGCAGTGTTGTTGTATCGTATTGCCGAAAATCATAGGCGACGACCTGCGGAAACTGACCCAATTTTTGTTCGCTATGCCTCGTGTTTCATAGCCATGCAAATGGGAGATCACCTAATGAAGGATTTACGATTAGGTCTTAATAGTTTGGATCATCGCAACTTTGTCGAAGCGAGGACTTTGATAGAACAAAAGGGTGAAAGTTATTTTTCAGCAGCCGTTGAAGATGTCGGTAACGCATTGGAACTCCTATATGGAAAGAAGGAAGTTAACCTTAACCTACAGCAGCTTTCCGCGACTTTTCGGCGCGGTGATTTAATTGTTATTTTACAATTTTCATTTCTCCAAAATCATTAATCCCATGTCCGACCAACTCGACGAAAACAAACTCATCGCGCTCCGTCGCGAAAAACTGGCTGCGCTGCGTGACGGCATCGCTTTCCCGAACGATTTCCGCCGCGATTCGCTGGCCGGGAATCTGCACGAGCAATACGGCGACAAA
>CAIQND010000527.1 GCA_903873045.1 uncultured Methylococcaceae bacterium
CATTTTTTTAGATATAAAAAATAGCGTTTATGACATAAAGTCATTGCTAGGAGATTGTTTTTTTATAAAAACTCCTGAAAACACTACATGTAGTGTTTTCAAACCTTACGAACCACTAGAAAAAATGAGCGAACGGTGAGTCACTAGGTCTAGTTTTAATCATTTTTATCTTGGCTGTGGTGCGGAATGTCGGCTCTAACAATATTTGTCTTAAATAATAGATAGATAATGTCATAATCACTCTTTTTTAGAGCTTAACAGGATTGTTATTTTACATGGCCAATTTTAACACCCATTTATCCATCGCTATAACTGCCAGCATGGGTGCGGCACTCATTGCAGTTAATGTCCATTTGATTGCCACTACCGATATGGTTTGGCTTATTTTTTTAGGGACTTTGGGCGGATTATTACCAGATATTGATGCGAGCAATTCAAGGCCGGTCAAATTGTTGTTTACGGTGATTGGCTTAATGGGTGTAGCCGGTGCGCTACAAATCTTTAAAGACGATTATGCCCCTTACCCTTTACTAGGGATTGTGGCGGGTACTTACCTGTTTATTCGCTATATCGTATTTGCACTATTTAACCAGCTAACCGTCCATCGCGGTGTATTCCATTCGGTTTTGGCGGCGGTGTTTTTTGCGTTGTTAATGACTTGTATCAGCTATCATTTTTTGTACTGTAATATTTTACACGCCTGGCTAAACGGACTTTTTATTGCATTGGGTTTTATCGTGCATTTACTGTTGGATGAACTTTATAGCGTTGATTTATCCAATGCCAGAATGAAAAAATCGTTTGGCACCGCTTTAAAATTATTTAGCCACAGCAATATAAGCGCCTCGGCATTAATGACCCTTTTAACCCTACTGCTTTACTGGGCTGCACCTTCACCGATGCCCTTGGTTAAAGTCTGGAAAGGGGCGCAATGGAATAATTATTTATCAACGGTAAGATATTTAAAATAATGTCCATTTATCCTAAAGCTTCGGTTAATCTACAAAAAAACGAAATACATTAACAATACCTTCGCCAAAAGTTAGGCCGCCCTGGCGTGAATTCTGCCGATTTCTGCGGCCTCGAAAATTCGGTTGTCGATTAAAAACTGTTCAGCATTTATGCCAAGTGAGTTATAGAGTGGCTTAGAAGTAAAGCAACATAAAGCGCCCTCTCCCTCCGGGAGAGGGCTGGGGTGAGGGTGGTCGAATGTCGCTTTACTTCTACATGGCTCTATAATAATCCGGCGCGTATATTTTCTGGCTCTGAACACCGTTTTCAAATCCAGCATACTTTCAATGTTCATGTCCTGTAGCTGTCGCAACAACAGCCTCGAAAAAGTCACCATAAATAGAGAGAAGTTAGCCGCATTACTGACCTGTGTTTCGTTAACGTTCATAAAATCTTCCAATCCCCACTATTGTTTGGCATCTCGAAAATTGAATTCAATCTGAAAACGTAACTGACAATAATCAATGAGTTTGTCATAAGCTAATTGGGTGCTGATTCTAAATAATGTCAATTATGCGTAGACTTGGGAGCCAAATTGATCAATCTTATTCCAAAACTGAGCCATTTGCGCTGTAAAATAACGCCTTTATTAATTTATTTTTAATAAATTATCTTATCATTCTAACATATTGTAATTATTAGCTTTAATTCTGTGGTGGAAATTTGTAAAAAACGAATTTCATCAAAATATACCCCCTCAAACCCTGATTCTACCGTTGAAAATTGGGGTGAACGAATTTTACGGGGCGCTACAGATTAGAAATATCAAGGCTTACCGAGCTGTGCAAATGGCTCACATTACTTTTGCAAAAAAATGAAGGGTGCCAAGAAAGGTTCGGGATACTTGGTATTGTTTGGCTAATGCCGTTCTTGCCTCATAAATATCCTGGCAAGCCAACGCTTGTACAATAAGATTTATACGGGTTTGAGTATCGAGATCGGCGCGGCGGATAAATTTAATGGTCTTCTCCTTATGTGTGAGTTTTCTGAGTGGATATCACAACACTTGAGATATTTTTTTCACACTGTAAACTGGAAAATGAAGGGTACCTAACTTATAATTATTGTTTACAATCACACACTCAGATGAATTTAATCGTTCTGATGTCACCTCATACAACCAGGATTTTATTATGAACCATTACGAGAATAGCAAAAAGCCAAGGCGCGTTGCTTCAGTTACTTATCTTTTAATTATGGCAGTGATTCTTGTCGGGACTTATTTGTCGAATCAAAAAAAAGAATTGGCAAAAAAAGAGTCACCCCAAGTTATAGAAACTCCGGCTGTTTTTTCTGACACAACCGTTCAGAATTAAGTAAGCCGGTTGAAATTGCCTAAACTATTATTTAAATAACTTACGCCAGTTCTTTTATCGCATCTTCGGTATGAAAAAATACTTTGCCTGGCTCGAGTTGTTTAATAAAGTTGGTTTTTTTAAGTTTATCAAGTACGGGGCCTTTTGCATCAGACAGATGCATTGTCAACCCTGAGGCTTGCAAGGCATGGTTTAAGTTTTCCAACGCCTCCAAAGCCGTAGCATCGACATCACTGACCGAGGTAAAAATCAGGATGATATGTTTAATGTTGGCTTGGTGCTTTAGTTCAGCGGTAATAAAATTTTCAATAAAATTAACATTGGCAAAGGTGATACTTTCATCAATGCGCAATAATAAAAGATGTTCCCACGTTTCTACCTGATGGCGTTTGATATTACGGTAATGACCGGTTTCGGGAATGCGCCCAATAACGGCTATGTGCGGCTGACTGGTCTTGCGCAGGTAACTGATAAATGTAAGAATAATACCTAAACTAATGCCTTCTTCAATACCCAATACCAAAACACCCAGCAAGGTTACGATTTCGGCGATGCCATCACCCCGATCATAATGCCAAGTGTGAACAATACTATCCAGCCGTACCAGCGGTATAATGGCGACCAAAATAATCGCTGCTAACGCGGCTTTGGGGATATTTTCAAACCACGGGCTAAAAAAGATCACCGCTAAAGCCAAAATGCCTGCCGCAATCAGCATCGCCATTTGGGTACGGGCACCGGCAGAAAAATTGACCATAGTTCGGCTAAAGCCACCGGCCACCGGCATACCACCGGAAATAGCGGTCGCCAGATTAGCCACACCCAAGGCAATTAATTCCTGATTAGGTACAATTTTTTCGCCTCTCAGGTTAGCAGTCACTTTGGCAATGGCGACACTTTCGACATAAGCAATTAAGGCAATAAAAGCCGCGCCAGGCAGTAACAAGCGCCATTTTTGGAGATCAATAAAATCCAGGCTTAGCGCAGGAAAACCGGCCGGTACGACACCGACAACCGCGACTTTGTTGTGCAGGGTTAAGCCAAAATAACCAACGGCAAGCGTAGCCAAAAGCACCGTTAACAAAGGCCCGCATTTACTAATGGCAGTCACCAGTGCTAGTTTTAACCCTGCTTTTTTGAGCAACGATGTCAGCGGTTTTCCAAAAGCTATCAACATTACCAAGGCGGCCACACCAATGATCACCGTGCTCGAATTATAACCCGACAAATAATCCCGGTAACAAGCGCCATCAAAACCACATGAGGGGCTTTTTAAACCCGCCAGTTGCGGTAATTGACTACCTATAATCAACAGGGAGGCACCGCTGGTAAAGCCGGTCAACACGGGATGACTGATAAAATTAACCAAGCCACCCATACGTAATAAAGCCATCAGCAACATGATGATCCCACTTTCTGCTGACAATATCAACGCGCTTTGCACCAGATTACCCAAGGCACTGATCTCGGGTGTATTTAAGGCACTGGCAATCATAATGGCGGCAATGGAAACCGGCCCTACGGATAAGGTTCGACTGGTGCCAAACAAAGCATATAATACCGGCGGTAAAATACTGGCGTAAAGCCCGAGTTGCGGCGGTAAACCTGCCAATATCGCGTAGGCAATCCCTTGAGGAACCAGCAAAATAGCGGTAATGATACCGGCGAACAGATCACTGTTAAAATCCTGACGGGTATAGGTTTTTAACCAACCGGCAATAGGAAAAAAGTCGGTTAATCGCGACAGCTTACGTTGTAAATCAGTCATTGTGGTTGTTACTCTTGTCTCAGACTGTGGTGAGGAATGATTGGGAATACGTGAACCCTTCGCCTGCTGAAGCGTGAGAACCCGATAAAGATAAAACGCCAAAGTCAAACTGATGTAGTTATTCACCTCCTCTACCCCCTCTTTTTCAAAGAGGGGGCTGACTGATTATAAACTGACTCGTCCACACCATGTACCTTTAACCTAGCTCCTGCTCTACCCTAACTATTCCTCTTTTGTAAAGCGTTTGGCATAAGATTCCAAATGCGGTATATCTATGCGATAGCCTTTAATCATTAAATGCCAGTACATCCAAGGAAAACCGATTTTTTTACCGATCCACCAGATAAACAAATTTTTTCTGGGGTCCAACCAGGGAAAAGACGGTGTTACCTTGCCGCCATAAGCAAATTCAGCCAACATGACCGTGCTCAGCGAGGTTGTTAACGGGCAAGAGCCATAACCATCGTATTTTTCCTCCACGGCTTTACCGTTGATAAGGTGCAAAATATTATCAACTAAAATAGGCACCTGTTTCCTGACGGCGGCGGCCGTTTTGGCATTGGGGGTTGATGTCGCATCGCCCAGTCCAAAAATATTGGGATATTTGTTGTGCTGGAGTGTTTTGTCATGGACATCTACCCAGCCACCGGCATTGGCTAACGGGCTTTTTTTAATAAAATCAGGCGCACTTTGCGGAGGTGTAACATGAATCATATCAAAGGCTTTAATAACTTGCTGCTTGTTGCCTTCGGCATCCGTTATTTCAAACGTAGCGGTTTTAGCCGAGCCATCAATGGCAACCAGATTGTGATTAAAATTGGTTTTAATCCCATAACCTGCAACGACTTTACTTAGTGCTTTGGCAAAAAAAGGAACGCCAAAAATGGCCGGGCCCGCATTACAAAACTCAATGTTAAATTTATCCAAAATTCCTTTTTTACGAAATCTGTCCGCAGCCAGATACATGATTTTTTGGGGGGCACCGGCACATTTAATCGGCATTGGCGGTTGTGTAAATAACGCGGTTCCCGACTCACTGTTTTTGATGCATTCCCACGTATATTCTGCTGTTTCTGCCGAATAATTACTGCACACGTTGTTTTTACCCAACGTTTCTTTTAAGCCCGTAATTTTATCCCAATCCAACTGTAAGCCGGGACAAACCACCAGGTAATCGTAGCTAATCGTTTCACCCGTGCGTAAAGTCACGGTATTTTCATCCGGCTGAAAAGTCTCTGCGTAATCCTTAAGCCAAGTCACGGTTGGATGAATTAAATCGGCTTCATTGCGGGTGGTTTGTTTTAAGGTATAAGCACCGCCACCAATAATGGTAAAGCCGGGTTGGTAATAATGTTTTTCAGAAGGCTCGATAATGGCAATCGTAATAGTGGCGTCTTGACGACGCATGTTATTGGCAACAGAAACGCCTGCTGCGCCGCCGCCTACAATCAAAATAGTATGGTGTTGTTGTGTCATAAATTCTTCCTGTTGTTATTATTATGTATGGTTTAAGATGCAAAGGTGCGACACCCTACTGTAACTTGTTGCTCCAATTTTTTATCTTGACTGGCAATCGTTAGTCGCGACGTGGGCGTCGCTCCCACCGTGGGAGCGACGCC
>CAIQND010000528.1 GCA_903873045.1 uncultured Methylococcaceae bacterium
ACGCCCTGGAATGAACGCTATTGCTACGTGCTGGATGCTGGCGAAAATAGCGCATCTAAAAAAAAATGGGTATTTGACTTTGATAAAGCCTTTCATGTTTCGCCGTTTATGCCCATGCAGCAACATTACCGCTGGCAGTTTAGTTTGCATGAATCAGCCTTGACCATTCATATCCAGTTACAACAGGATAATGAATGCTGTTTTGACGCGACCTTACAGCTAAAAGCACAGCCAATGACCCGCGCTGCGATGCAGAATTTACCTTTGCGTTATCCTTTTTTGACCTTATCAGTCGTCATTTCTATTTATTGGCAAGCCTTACGCTTATGGCTAAAAGGCGTGCCTTTTTATGGACACCCTGACAGCGATGGAAAAAGCAGTTTGTCCACGAAAGAGACTAAAAGCACGAAAAAAATTTAAAGACAGCTTAACTTGTAAGCCGTTAGTCAACATGATTAGGAATACGGGCTATCAATTTAACATGGGACAGACCTGACAGGTTTTATAAACCTGTCAGGTCTAACGTCGGTATTTTTGTCCTGACTAAAGTGGGCAGCCGGAATGCGCATGAAATAAATTATGCATCTTGCTCCCTCTCCCTCCAGGAGAGGGCTGGGGTGAGGGGGTATAAATGGTCAAGTTATTTCATGCACATTCCTAATCAGGAAACAGATGGACTGGTTTTTTTTCTTTCGTGTTTTTCGTGGACAAATGGCTCTTTTTTAGAATAAACAACCCGAATAAAAACCTTGAGAACACTATGAATGCAATCGCTGAAACGTTAAGCAACAATCCGACACGAATAGATTTACTGTTACGTAAAGCGTTTCTGGATAAATTGGCCCGTCTGGAAAATGCGGTATTAACCGTGTCAGATCCCTTGGGTGAATTTGTACTAGGCACTCAGGGCGATGATGGTTTGCAAGCCAGAATTGAAGTGCTGGACATGAGTTTTTATCGTCAAGTGGCGCTGGGTGGCTCTATCGGTGCGGCAGAATCCTATATGGATCAGGGCTGGCAGGCCGATGATTTGTGCAGCGTGATACAAATACTGGTGCGTAATCGGGATTTACTCGATAGCATGGAAGGCGGCTTGGCAACACTTGCTAATCAATTGCTTAAGTTTTGGCATTTCGCTAATCGCAACTCTCAACAAAATAGCAAAAAAAATATAGCGGCGCATTATGATCTGGGTAATGATTTGTTTGCCTTGTTTTTGGATCAGCACGGCATGTATTCATCAGCCACTTTTTACCAGCCTGACCTAACATTGGAACAGGCATCGACCGCCAAGCTGGAGCGCATTTGCCAAAAACTGCATTTGCAACCGGAAGATCATGTTCTGGAAATTGGCACCGGTTGGGGTGGTTTTGCAACCTATGCCGCTAAAAACTATGGCTGCAAAATAACCACCACTACTATTTCCAAAGAACAATATCAGGCCGCCAAGCAACGGCTTGCTGATGCTGGCGTAGCCGACCAAGTGACCGTGTTGATGGAAGATTATCGTGATTTACAGGGCAGTTATGACAAACTGGTTTCCATTGAAATGATAGAAGCGGTGGGGCATCATTATCTGGATACCTATTTAAAACAATGTGCGGCGTTGTTAAAACCCAACGGTTTGGCCTTGATTCAGGCGATTACCATCGAAGACCGCTACTACTATCAAGCGTTAAAAAGCGTGGATTTTATCAAACGTTATATTTTCCCCGGCAGCTTTATTCCCTGTGTCAGCGCGATTGTCGCCAGCGCCTCACGCTGTACGGATTTACGTTTGATTAATCTTGAAGATCAGGGTGAAAGCTACGCGCTGACCTTAAACAGTTGGCGCAAACGCTTTATGTTGGCACTGGATCAAGTCAGAGCGCAGGGTTACAACGAAGAGTTTATTCGCATGTGGGAATTTTATTTGTGTTACTGCGAGGGTGGTTTTAAAGAAAAATCCATTTCCAATGTGCAGTTATTACTGGCCAAACCCGGCAATCGTCGTCAGCAATGGTTGCCGGTTTATGACGCTAAATAACTGGATTAATATGTTGTGGATGCAGGCGCTATGGTTTGGCGCTATTATTGGTGCAGCCGAGAAAACGTTTTGGCTGGCACCGGTGCTGCTGACAGGCTTTATAGTTTGGGAATTTCGCCCGGCCAGACGCGTTTATGGTGACTTTCAGTTAATGCTGGTCGCCTTGCTAATAGGGCTGATACTCGATACTACTTGGGTAAAGTTGGATTGGATTAAATTTGCCCCCGACTTTGCTTTATCCGGGCGAGCACCTTTGTGGATCTTGCTGTTATGGGCGGGCTTGGCATTAACACTGAATCATTCTTTGGCCTGGTTACAATCACGATTACTGCTTGCCGGTGTGTTAAGCGGTTTAAGTTGCCCCTTATCTTATTTAGGCGCGGCACGCTTGGGAGCGGTCGATATTGTCAGCGAGTCCTGGTTATGGGCAGTTGTGTTGAGTTTAAGTTGGGCGGTTAGCATCCCGTTATTACTGTGGCTGGCTAACCATTTAAAACAAATAAAACAAGGGGCGTAAAGTATGTTTAGTCTGACTGTTGTGGCTGTAATTAGTATAGTGGTCATGTTATTGGCCTGGATTTGGCAAAAAAACCACGCCAATGCCGGTATTGTTGATGTTGTCTGGGCTTACGGCATGATGTTGGCCGGGCCTTGGTATGCCTTGACCGGTTTGGCACCGTTATGGTTAAAATTGAGTTTGGGATTACTGACCTTTAGCTGGTTTTTGCGCTTGGGTTTTTATTTACAGCGCCGCGTGTTATCAGAATCCGAAGATGGCCGTTATCACGCCATGCGTAACGCCATGAAAGACCATGTTGACATAGGTTTTTTG
>CAIQND010000529.1 GCA_903873045.1 uncultured Methylococcaceae bacterium
AGGATACCTTACGCGACTGACTGAAAACATGAATGAGAGTAGGATGTGGATTTGAGTCAGTCGTTAATGTAATACATTGATGACTGGTTCGCTTCATAGCGCTCTTTGCGAACTTTAATAATCAACAATAATCAACGCTTTTATTTTTTCGATGCACTAACATTGAAAGAGCAGATTCAAATAGTTACAAGCTGTCCAGCAGACAAAACAAATCCGTTCAAACAGACCACTCATCAGGCGGGTGTTAAGAACAGGTAAATCATGAGGATAAAAACTCTCCCCGCCAGTATACAAAACGGGGAGTGTAATACTTTTATTAAAAGTAAATATTCAGCCCCCCCCTCTTTGAAAAAGAGGGGGGGGGTAAGGGGGGAGATTTTTAAAATAAGTCCCCTTCAATCCCCCCTTTTTCAAAGGGGGAGATGAATACTTATCTTTTATTTACCTGAAATTTCTGAAGCAGTGCTGTTATTTGATGTGTGTCTTTTCTCAATTTTTGTAAATGTTTCTTTTTGTTGTTCTGCAACCGCACCACTTTGCAAATGCTTTGTTTCATCTTTCTTTAACATAACAACCAAAAGTATAATTGCAGCGATACAAACGCCAACGATTACCCATGTGTTATCTTTTTCTTGTACTTCAGCCATTTTAAAATCCTCTATAGTTATTATTTATTAGTATTCCCTCTCCACAAGGGGGTCAATCCAAAAATTAAATTTTGTGGATTGGTTGCCGAATTAACTTTCAACAACGGTGTAATTTTTATCATGAGATAGTATGTCATGTCAAAACTATAAATAAAAAAAAACTAAAATCACATTAAATATTTTTTTTCCGGATCTTTTTTATCCCGATAACACTGTCTTTTTTATTTCTTAACTAATTGATAAATAATATAATATTTTTTTATTGACTGGCAATATGTCAAGTACCGCTCAATAGCCTCTTTAGCCGAGTAATGCGAATGATTTAAGACATACCTGCCTGTAAATAATTCGACTAAAAATAACCTTATTTTTATAATGTAAATAAACCATTTTTAAATATTTTATACTGAATCAACAGACCTGGCGTGGTAGCTTTTTGAGTGTTCAAGCAACATTCATTACCTCCTAGTCGAGACAATTGCACGAATTTAATCAGCGTCATCAAAACTCAAGGCTTGCCATTTATGTTAAGACAATCTACTTTTTATTTTTATAAAATTACCTAACAAGGCTGTTTTCTCTCCAATTGTTATACAATAACCCTCCCTTTTTGCTATTCCACATGTTGCCCTAATGAATAAATCAAAAAAACTTCTCCGTTCTGATATACGTTATGAATGCGGTGATAGTTCTTATGAACGAGGAAGAAGTTATTTTGAAACGGGTCTGGTCATTAAGCTGGATGTTGAAAATGAGGGGCCTCTTTTTGTACAACTTAGCTCATCCGTTAAAAGCAGTGGCCCCCTTCCGTATCAGCAAAATATTCGCATAGCCTGGCGTCCTGATTACAGCGCGGCAAAAATCACGGGAAAATGTTCTTGTCCGGCTGGCCATAACTGCAAACACGTAGCTGCTGCCTGCCTGCATTATCAAAATATCAATCAAACCCCTTCATTGTCTGCGGTTACCAGCGCACGCTGCATGGCCTGGCTGGACAGCCTGAACGAACCTGAACCTTTGCAACATAACATCTACCAGGAATTTGTCGTTTATATCCTTAAACCTGGCGAAACAAAACATGAGGTGACGGTCGAGCTTCTGATCACCAAAACAAACAAATCTGGGCATCTTGGCAAAGCCCGAAAAACAACCTTGACCAATCTTCGTTACAGCTTTTCATACCTCAGCTATATTCAACCGCTGGACGAAGAAATTGCGCGATTAATGACAGCGCTTAACACGTTAAAAGGTGAACCCATTCTGGTCGGTGCCATCGGTTACATCGCCTTATCAAAATTATTGCAAACCGGTCGATTATTCTGGGAAAGCACCGATAACCCGCCTTTAAAAGTGGGCGCTAATCGGGATTTACTTTTTGATTGGCATCAACAGGAAATGGGCAATTACCAACTGTCGGTTGCCATCGAGCCATCGGCATTACTGCTGTTGACTGATCCGCCTCACTATCTGGATATTATCCAAGGTACTGTAGGCGGGTTTAACAACATGACACCTAGTGCCGATCAATTAAATAAAATTTTGTCTGTCCCGCTTATTCCTGCTGAATTTGTCGATGAATTCAGTTTCAAATTGACGGTTGAACACCCCAACCTGCACCTGCCTGCACCCAAAAAAGTTGAATTAATCGATCAGGATAATCTGGCACCTGCCCCCCGATTAGTGTTGTACGGCCAGCCAATCAATGCGCAAAATTATGTTCATTTTATGGCGGTGAGCTTTAATTACGGAGACTGCACGCTTCCCGCCGTACCCGCTGAAGATTTCAGCATTGTAAAAACCGGCCAGGGTTTTGTGCGTATTAAACGGGCTCAGGACATTGAGCGCCAGGCATTAAATCGTCTAGCCGAAAAAGGTTTCAGCACTGCGCCGTCCAATAAAACCGGCTCGCAGGAACTGGTTCTTTTCAGCACTGCCATAAACAGCAATGAGAGTGCCTCATGCTGGCGAGAATTTATCCAAAACGCGCTTCCAGAACTTGAACAGGAAGGCTGGGTTATCGACACTGCGGACAGCTTTAAGCTTAATTTTCAAACGGCTCAAAACTGGAATGCCGAGATCAGCGAAAGTCAAAACGACTGGTTTGAAATGCACTTCAATGTAGAAATTGGCGGACAATCCTACCCCTTGTTGCCTTTGATTATGCCGGTGCTGCAAAACTACGATCCGGAAAACCTTCCCGACATACTCAACATAGCGCTGGGCGATCACAATTATCTGAGCGTCCCCAGCGACAAAATAAAACCCATATTGGCTGTTTTATTTGAATTATACAACACCAGTACACTGGAAAAAGATGGCACGCTTAAAGTATCCCGATTTAATGCGGCCAGTCTTGCTGACATGGAGGAAAGCAGTTATGGCCTGTTTTCTTTATCAGGCGGCAAAGAACTAAGAGAACTGGGACAAAAATTAAAAAACTTTACCGGTATTCAAGATGTTGACTTGCCGGTCAACTTGCAGGCAGATTTGCGCCATTACCAACAACAGGGACTTAACTGGTTGCAGTTCTTGCGCGAATATAAATTCGGAGGCATTCTTGCGGACGATATGGGACTCGGTAAAACGGTTCAAACACTCACGCATTTGTTACTTGAAAAACAAAGCGGCCGCATGACGCTGCCCTGTTTAATTATTGCCCCCACCAGTTTGATGAGTAACTGGCGACGTGAAACTGAACGCTTTACGCCTGAACTAAAACTATTAACCTTGCAGGGTGCCGACCGCAAACAGTTGTTTGATCAAATCAACGACTATGATTTGGTACTGACGACTTATCCATTGTTAAGCAGAGATGACGAAACCCTGCTTAAGCATGACTATCATTATTTGATTTTGGACGAAGCCCAAACCATTAAAAATCCGACATCAATAGCGGCCCAGATGGTGCGCCAGATCAAAACCAATCACCGCTTATGTTTAACCGGTACGCCCATGGAAAATCATTTAGGTGAACTTTGGGCGCAATTTGATTTCTTGATGCCTGGTTTTTTAGGTGACAATGCCACTTTTAAAAAACGCTTCCGCACGCCTATTGAAGTTTATAGTGATAGCGAACAACGACTACGCCTGTCAAATCGTCTTGCGCCTTTTATGCTGCGTCGAACCAAACAGGAAGTCGCCAATGAATTGCCGCCTAAAACCGAAATTATTCGTTCGGTACCCCTGCATCCAAAACAGGCCGCTTTGTACGAAAGCATCCGCCTGACGATGGAGAAAAAAGTCCGTGATGCGATTGCCGATAAAGGCTTGTCACGCAGCCATATCACCATTTTGGATGCCTTGCTAAAGCTGCGCCAGACCTGCTGTGATCCGCGCACACTGTCGCTAAAAGAAGCGCTAAAAGTAAAAGAATCAGCCAAGCTTGACCTATTGATGGAAATATTGCCGGAACAACTGGAAGAAGGCCGACGAATTCTGATTTTTTCACAGTTCACCCGTATGATTGCCTTGATTGAAGATGAATTAAATACCCGAAAAATAGCTTACAGCAAACTAACCGGCCAAACCCGCAAACGCGACGAAGCGATTGAACTGTTTAAAAGCGGTGCCGTGGATGTTTTTCTTATCAGCCTGAAAGCAGGTGGAGTCGGTTTAAATCTGACTGAAGCCGATACGGTTATTATTTATGACCCTTGGTGGAATCCGGCGGCAGAAAGCCAGGCCGCTGACCGTGCTCATCGCATAGGTCAGGATAAGCCGGTTTTTGTCTACAAATTGATTACTGAAAATACGGTTGAAGAAAAAATTATTGCCATGCAGGACAGAAAACGCGCACTGGCCGAAAGTATTTATAAAGGCGGTGCAAAAGAAGAATCATTAAAACTGACTGCTGAAGATCTTACTGCCTTGTTTGAGCCGTTATAAATAATGAAATTCTCTATCATTATCCCGACCCTGAATGAAGAAAAATCCATTCAGTCTTGTTTATTGGCATTGCAACCGTTAAGGAACGACTGTGAGCTTATCATTGTTGATGGCGACAGCACTGATAACACACGACTGATTGCCGCACCGTTAGCTGATAAAGTGCTGCTATCCGTAAAAGGCCGGAGTAAACAAATGAATAACGGTGCTAAACAGGCAACGGGAGAGATATTGATATTTCTGCATGCCGACACCTATTTACCTGAAAACGCCTTAGCGCTGATTGAAGAAAAAATAAGCCTTATCAAGCAATGGGGGCGCTTTGATATTCAGTTAAGCGGCAACCTTTTTCTGTTAAAAGTTATCGCACAGATGATGAACTGGCGTTCTCGGTTAACGGGGATTGCAACAGGCGATCAAGTTATTTTTGTTACGCGCCAAGCGTTTGAAAAAACAGGTCAATATCCTGAAATCAACTTGATGGAAGATATCGCCCTTTGTAAAAAACTAAAGAAAATCAGCTCACCCATCTGCTTAAAAGATAAAGTCATCAGCTCCGGTCGACGCTGGGAACAAAACGGCATTCACCTAACCCTTCTGCTAATGTGGACTTTACGCCTGCGTTATTTCTTTGGAGCAGACCCAAAAACATTGGCTTTTCTTTACGCGCAGGGTGTGTTTACGCAATTTAAATGCAGTGATTGGTACAAGCGACGTTGCCGGTAAAATTCATCTTAAATGCCACCACAAGACAGCTATGACTGATTTTTAAAAGGCGGCGACCACGATGATGACTTATAAATACCCTGACGCAGTGTTAATGATTTTCTGTAAAGCGCCCATTGCCGGACAGGTTAAGACTCGTCTAACCACTCAATTAACGGCCGAACAGGCCATGCAGTTACACATTGAGCTTACCCAAAAAACGCTAAACTTGGCGACCCGGATTAATTTATGCCCGGTTCAACTCTGGTGTACGCCGTCAACCGATCATGCTTTTTTTACTGTATCAGCGCAACGCTATCCGGTCATTCTTCAGCAACAACAAGGCACGGATTTAGGTGCGCGTATGCATAACGCTTTTTGCCAGTCGCTTAAAAGTTACTCACGCGCCCTACTCATAGGCTGCGATTGCCCCTCATTAACCGAACAAGATCTGGAAGAAGCTTTAACTGCCTTAAGCCAGAGAACCTGTTGTGTATTGGGGCCGGCAGAAGATGGCGGTTATGTGTTGATTGGACTTAATCAGCCACAACCCGAACTTTTTGACAACATGCCCTGGGGCACTGCATTAGTGCTTGAGCAAACTCGCTCGCGTATCCAACACAATAATCTTCTTTATCATGCCCTCAAACAACAATGGGATTTAGACACGCCGAAGGACTTGGCGCGATACCAGGCGTTGAGTTTGATCTAGGTAACTTGCCATAAATAAACGACCACAGAGTCCTCATTTATAGACTTTCAGATAAATAACTTCCAAGTAACACCAAAAAACGCATTGATTTTAAATGTTTTTAATTAGTAAAGTTGGAAATTTAATATCTAAAATTCTATATAAACTATAAATCTGTATAAATCTTTACAAACGATATTTTTTTCGAGTAACCAAGCCGATTTCTGCACGGTTCAATACTACATAAAATAGCGCCGCGACGACAAGTAACCATTAAAAATAAAGTATATAGACTATTCATTGGATAATATTCAAACAAGTTAATTGTGCTCTATAGGTATTTCTACTAATTGTACAAAAGCTTTTTTTTATCTATCCTTTAAATATATTAAGCATTTCGAGTTATTTTTAGATGAAAGATTGAATGTCGGCAGGCGGTTATTGGTAACATTAGCGTATCAAAACTAATAATAGCCAAGGTATAAAATGAAAGCAGGAACCATTAAACGTTTTTTTCGTGTTCTTTGCCTGCTAATAATGGCAGGTTCTTTATCGGGTTGTATTTACTGGATAAGGGCTTACCAGACCTATTTACAGATGAGTGAATTTGATCGTTATTTTAATACAGTTACCACTGATGAGTTTACCCTTCAGTTTAAAGAACCTATTTTATATAGCAAAGATTTTGTTTCCTTATCCAGATTGTATCCCAGCGAGGATATCCCTACTCTGGACGGCAGACTATGGCGTTACTGGTTTCGTAAGGTTGATGGCAACAATAAAATAATTGTTCCGGAAATAAAATTTTATTCCAATTTAAATTTTAATAAAGAAGGGAGAATAATTGCCTGGTCGTTTTCATCGTTGTTTTTGCAAATTGCCCCGCCAAAATTTTTGGAAGTTTCTTTACGTTCATTGGGGGGAGCTGAAATTGATACGGAAAAACAACAACTGCGAGCCAACAGTCAGTTAATAGACAAAATTAAAGAAGATTTACCCAAAAAAGCAGCTGTTGTCGCTCAATTAGGGGAACCTTTGGAAATTAAAGATGAAGGCGATATAGAAGTGTATGTGTACCATTTTCTACTGGAAACTCATCATATAGAAAAAGGGTATGAAGATCGAGCAGTAAGCGAGGTCATGGTCAGTTTTGACAAGAAAACCCAAGAACTGACTCGAATGAGTGGACGATTTGCTGGTCTAAAGGTGTCTATTAATTATCGAAAATTTCTTGATGAACCACCCAAGAAGCCATCATAGGCATCAAGTGGCAGCGAACATCTCAATTCCGACAGACAACCACAGAACGCTAAAGGCGCTAAAAACGACACAATACTTATAATCAATAATATAGACCACATAGCGTATTATTATAATAATACGCTATGCTTAAACCATGGCTTTATAACTAACAAATAGCAAAGAATTATGATAAATGTACTGCTTGTTGATGATCATGAAGTTGTCCGTACGGGTATTGAAGCATTACTGAATGATGCTGAAGACATTACCGTTGCCGGCGTTGCAAAATCAGGTGAAGAAGCGCTTGATGCCATGGCGATGTGGCCTGTTGATGTTGTGCTGATGGGGGTTAATATGCCAGGTATCAACGGCGTAGAAGCCTGTCGTAAAATTTTGCAAGATAATCCTAATGTAAAAATAATTTCCTTATTTGTAAACAACGACGGCCCCATCCCACCGCAATTACTTAAGCTTGGCGTATTAGGCTTTGTTTCAAAAGAATCACCCGTTGACGAGATGGTTAATGCCATTCGTAAAGTGATGACCGGCGATCGCTACCTGAGCGCAGATGTTGCCAATAATTTGATGACTCATGGCCTGCCTGGCTATCATGAGTCGCCATTTTCAAAACTTTCCCGTCGGGAATCCGAAGTAGTGACCTTAATTCTTCAAGGCAAATCCATTAAGGAAATGTCCAAAATGCTCATATTGAGCGACAAGACCGTTAATACTTATCGCTACCGTCTTTACGATAAACTTAACATAAAAAATGACGTTCAATTAACCCGCTTGGCTATTAAATTCGGTCATATTGATACGGCGTATATGTAGCCAAATATAGCGTGTACTGTTTTAAAACGGGTAAAATATTTAATTATTTAAGATGTAATTTTTCAGACCCCAAAAATAATGTTAATCTTGGCAACTACTTTAACAGAGCCAATGACTACCATGACAACGACACAACCCACTAAAGACCTGGAAACTTTCCCCAATCCACAACCAGAACGCGACTATACCATACGCATTGACATTCCCGAGTTCACTTGCCTTTGCCCAAAAACAGGACAACCTGATTTTGCAACCATCCAAATTGAATATGTGCCCGCCGCACTTTGCGTCGAATTAAAAGGCCTTAAACTCTACATGTGGTCATTCCGTGAGCAAGGCGCATTTCATGAAGCCATTACCAATGAAATTCTCAACGATATTGTAAAAGTCATAGCGCCTAATTTTATGCGTATTCGTGCTGAATTTAATGTACGCGGCGGCATTTATACAACCGTTGTTGTCGAGCATAGAAACAGCGATTGGCATGCGCCAGAATTAGTTAACCTGCCTTAGGCGATTCCCTGAGATTTTCTGCGTAAAACAGACCCAACCGTGTAGGTCGGGTCATACTGCCAACCCGACTTACCCATCACTGATTATTCATGACTTTTAAAGAAGCGTTAACCACCCTGCCCCAATACATTTTACCGCATCATGCCTTGTCCAAAATGATGAGTAAACTGACGCACTGCGAAAATAAAACCTGGAAAAACCTGTTTATCAAACAGATCATCAGGCATTACGGGGTCAACATGAAGGAGGCTCTTGAGCCGGATATCAATACCTTCCTTAGCTTTAATCACTTTTTTACCCGTGAACTAAAACCCGGTGCAAGACCCTTAACCTCGGAACCTAATGCCATTGCCTGCCCTGCTGATGGCGCAGTCAGCCAAGCAGGCCCTATTACCGACGGTAAAATCTTTCAGGCCAAAGGTAAAAGCTTTACGGCAACTGACTTGTTGGGTGGCGATGCAGAACGCGCAGAACCTTTTAATAACGGCGTATTTACTACGATTTATCTTTCACCTAAAGATTATCACCGCCTACACATGCCGTTGACTGGCACCTTAAGAGAAATGGTACATATTCCCGGCCGCTTATTCAGTGTGAATACGGCAACCACAAATTCCGTCCCCGGCTTATTTGCCAGAAATGAACGCGTTGCTGCCATATTTGATACCGATGCCGGCCCAATGGCTTTGGTACTGGTCGGTGCCATATTTGTGTCCAGCATAGAAACCGTCTGGCACGGTGTTGTTACACCACCCAGCATTACCTCCGTGCGAAGCTGGCAGTATCAGGAAAATGCACCGGTGCTAAAAATTGGCGAAGAAATGGGCCGCTTTAATATGGGATCAACGATTATCGTTCTGTTTGGCAAAGACAAAGCGCAATGGGATGGTGAATTAACCGCAGAAAAAGTGGTTAAACTGGGTGAGCGGATTGGCAAAATGATAAAACCCTGACCGTTATTGTAGGAGCGCTGCCCTCGTCGCGATTAACGCCTCAAATCGCGACGAGGGCATCGCTTCTACGAAAGAACAACGGTGCAACCAAATCCCCCTTTGCCAAAAGCTTGGGTGCGTGTTGCAAGCCCTGCTCGGCCATTCGAGGATAACGGTTCAATAATCCCCCACACTATCACACAGATTTATCCAAACAATGAATAATGTTGCCTGCCTGTAAGGTATGGGTAACCCTGCCTTTAAATGTCTGTCCCCAAAACGGTGTATTAACGCCCTGGCTTTTCCAATTGTCGGCATTAACTTGCCAGTCTAATTCCGGATCAAACACACACACATCGGCAGAGAAACCAACGCTTAGGGCACCGCTTTTAATGCGTAAAACGCGTGCCGGATTGCCGCTTAATGAGGCTATGCCCTGCTCTAGCGTTATAATGCGTTGCGCGACTAATTTAAGCATTAAGGGCAACAGCGTCTCAACGGATGAAACCCCGGGCTCGGTCTCTGGAAATGCCCCCAGCTTGGCATCTTTATCATGCGGCTGATGGTCGGAACAAATACTGTTAATGGTGCCGCTCGCCAAGCCTTGTCTTAAATACTGTCGGTCGGCTCCGGTTCGTAAGGGGGGCAACACATGGTAGTTACTGTCAAAAGGGATGATGTCATTTTCGGTCAAATGCAGTTGATGTGCAGCAACATCGGCACTGACATGCAAGCCATACTTTTTGGCCTGATGTATTTTAATCACTGAGCGTTTACAGCTTAACTGGCCAAAATGCACACGACAGCCGGTTAACTCAACTAATTCCAGGCACTGAGCCAAAGCGATGGTTTCCGCAGCTTCTGGAATACTGGGCAAGCCATAACGGGTTGCGACTGCACCTTCATGAGCGCAACCGTTATTACCCAGCCAATAGTCATTGGGTCGAAACATAACCAACATATCGTGACTGGCGGCATATTCCATTGCCCGTCTTAGTACCAGCAGATTTCTCACCGGTTGATTAGCATTGCCAACAGCGATACAGCCAGCCTGCTTAAGCGTTAACATGGCACTTAACTCAGTCCCTTCCAGTTTCTGGGTCAGTGCCGCAATCGGATAGATTTTCGGGTAATTGGCTTTTTTCGCCAACTCTTTAATAAGCTCTGCAACAGCTGGCGTGTCAATAACCGGACTCGTATCCGGCTGCAAACACATCGTCGTAACCCCGCCGTTTGCAGCCGCAGCCGTTTCACTTTTAAACGTCGCTTTGCGGCTTTGTCCGGGCTCACGCAGTCGGGTACTTAAATCTATAAAGCCCGGACAGACTATTTTATGTTGCGCATCAATAATCGTATCGGGCTTAAAACCAGCGGGTTCGTTGGTGATGGAAATGATTTTACCGTCCGCGATATAAACACAACCCACGCGGTTGATGTTATTGACAGGATCAATGATGTGTCCCTGTTTAACGTGTATTTGACTCATCAACTTACCCCCTGTTTCTGCATCGCCATCGCCATAATAGCCATACGGATGGCGATACCGTTGCTAACCTGTTTGAGTATCACTGACTGCGAGCCGTCTGCAACTTTTGAATCAATTTCCACTCCCCGATTAATAGGGCCGGGATGCATGACGATAGCATCCGGCTTGGCGATTTTTAATTTATCTTCAGTCAAGCCGAAACATTTAAAATATTCGCTTTCACTGGGTAATAATGCCGAGGTCATCCGCTCTTTCTGTAAACGCAGCATCATAATGACATCAATATCTTTAAGCCCTGCGGTCAAGTTATGTGAAACATTGACCCCCAAGCTTTCAACATGCGCAGGTAATAAAGTCTTGGGAGCAATCACCCTAACCTCGGCAGCGCCCAAAGTATTTAAGGCCTGAATCTGTGACCTGGCCACTCTTGAATGCAATATATCGCCAATAATAGCCACCCGTAGCGTCGAGAAATCCTTTTTTATCTGCCGAATGGTAAACATATCCAACATGGCTTGAGTCGGATGTGCATGTTGCCCGTCACCGGCATTAATAACGCTGATATGGGGTGCCGTTTGCTGGGCGATAAAGTGTGCAGCACCGCTAATTGAGTGACGCACCACAAACATATCAACATACATAGCTTCCAAATTGCGTATGGTATCGAGCAGGCTTTCTCCTTTGGAGGTCGACGAGGTCGAAATACTCATACTTAAGACATCGGCAGACAAGCGGTTGGCCGCCAGTTCAAAGGTGGTGCGGGTGCGCGTGCTGTTTTCAAAAAACAAATTTACAATGGTTTTCCCCCGCAACAACGGGACTTTTTTAATCTGCTGATCACCTATGCCGACAAAAGACTCTGCGACATCCAAAATTTCTGTCAACAAACTTTTTGGCAAACCTTCAATGCTCAAAAAGTGTTTAAGTTTGCCTTCCGAATTTAACTGGAGATTTTCACTCATCGCTTATGCTACCGCATCTAGTGTTTGTAACTGAATAGCCAGAGGTTCAGGGCCGGTTAATTTGATCAACTGACCGGCACTCAGCGTGATATGGGTTCCCACGCAATCAGGACACAAAGGAATTTGCCGACCATCACGCTCTATCAGCACTGCCAAGACCACTTGATTGGGTCTGCCATAATCAAAAATCTCATTCAGTGCGGCCCGAATTGTTCGTCCGGTGTAAAAAACATCATCGATCAGGATAATATCACGGCCTTCAATCTGCGGCGGTAACTGGCTGGGCTTTACATTAGGATTAACGCCGATTTGCGAAAAATCGTCACGATAAAAAGAAATATCCAGCAATCCCAAAGGCTCAGTAATGTTAAGCCGCAGATGCATTTGCTCGGCAATCCATACACCGCCCGTGCGAATACCTATCATCAGTGGATTGGTTAGCTGTCTTTCAACAATGATACGTTTTAACCCGTCTTCCAGTTTGTTTAGTAAATCGTGTATTTCCAGCACTTAATCATCCTTCTTTTTATAATCATTTAACCAGGACTGCAAAATAAGCTGAGCCGCCAGTTGATCCTGTACTTCCCAAAGCTTACCGGCATTAACATTGACTTCATCAAACAACATTTGTTTGGCTTCAAATGTCGATAACGTTTCATCCTGTTGATAAACCGGCAATTGATAGCGGCCTTCCAATTGGCGACAAAATTTTAACATGCGCGGTGTCACCGGATTATCCGAACCATCAGCCTGCCTGGAAATGCCCACTATTAAACCCGCAGGTCGCCATTCTTGTATGAGCTTGGTTATTATGTCCCAATCCGGACTTTGATTAATAGAGCGAATTGTTTGTAACGGACTTGCTGAACCGGTAATGGTTTGACCAACAGCAGTGCCTATTTTTTTATAGCCAAAATCAAAGCACAGATAAGTATCGGCGCTGGTTTTTGTAAGTAATGGATCTTGCATAGTTTAGTAGTGTGTTCAATGAAAGGTAAGGCAAAAGATACAATCGGTGTTCATTTCTTGCCATTAAGTTAAGCCGTTCGCTGAGCGGAGTCGAAGCGGTTTTTCTGGCTTCGGCTCCGCTCAGCCAACGCGACTCCACTCAGCCAACGCGGCTCCGCTCAGCCAAGGGTTTATCATCCCAAGAGGCACTTAGGAGTGCGCATGAAATAACTCCGGCACCTTACTCCCTCTCCCTCCGGGAGAGGGCTGGGGTGAGGGGATATAAATGGTTAAGTTTTTCATTCACGTTCCTTAACTTAACGGCAATGGTGTTCATTTTATTAGCTATGTCCCGCCTGTATCGTTAACCGGTTAATATCAACGCCAATTTGTTCGGCGGCAGCCTGCCAACGCACTTTAATCGGCGTATCAAATAAAACCTGTTGGCTACATTGAGTATTTAACCAGGCATTAGCCAACATTTCCTGTTCCAATTGCCCATCACTCCAGCCTGCATAACCTAAAGCCACCAAATACTGTTTAGGGCCTTTATCGACAGCAATAGCCTCAATAACATCACGCGATGTCGTTAAAGAAATTGACTCCGAAACCGGCGTAGTGGCATCCCAGTTACCACCGCCTGTGTGTAATACAAAACCACGTTCCTGCTGCACCGGCCCTCCGGAAAAAACAGGTGCATCAGCCGCACTGCGTGAAGTTGTGCGTATCTTCATTTGCGTAAAAATATCGCCCAGCTTCATATCCGCTGATCGATTAATAATGATACCTAAAGCACCTTCGTGATTATGTTGGCACAAATAGGTCACCGTGTGAAAAAAAGTAGGATCAGCCAGGCCGGGCATGGCGATAATAAATTGATTATTTAAGTAAGTAGCTTGATTCATGATCCTTAGTATCGAAGGTTAGGGCGAGTTAAGCAACTATTTATCGTGTGACCAAGCCCGATTCATCCGAGAATGTCCAGACACGAGTAATTACCAGGACATCGAGTTCTTTATGTAGCTCTAAAGGCAATGGTGGAAAAGGTGCACTCATACGTACAATATTTTTAGCCGCTTCGTCCAATGCGGGGTTTCCGGAAGACTTGTTAATACGAATACTGTAAATACTTCCGTCAGCATTAATACCCACATCCATGGTTAATGACCCCGAAAAATTCTTCTTGGTGGCCACTTCCGGGTAATTAAGATTTCCCGTTCGCTCCACCTTGCTTTCCCAATCTGTCATATATTGTGCGGCAACATATTTATGGGTGCTAACAGAATCCACAAATTTTATTTTGGTTTGCGCGGCACTTGGCTGGCTTTGCCTGATTTCAGCTCCCAATTGCGCCAGTTGTTGATGTAATGACTCGGCTGTTATTTGCGGATGTTTTTCAGGTTGCTTAACGACCTCAGTTTTGCTGGCGGTTACCACTTTCTTTTCCGCCTTTTTCTGGGTTATTGGTTTTTGTCCTACTTTTGGTTCACTTTCTTTGGGCGTTACTTTGGACTTACTCTCTTCAGGCGCAGTCTTTTTGACTGGCTTAGGCTTTGGCTTTACTTCACGAGTTTCCTGACTGGCCAGCTTTTGTGCAGGCAATTCCATCTTTTTGATTGCCTCACCCGCACCGGACTGATTTTCCTGTGCTAAAAAATCCGCCTTTTCAGGCGCTTTTTTTACCGGCGTGCTAATCAGTGTTATATCTATCGGTTTATTGATTTTTTCAGCATGGGGTGTTGTTAAGCTGACTCCCCGCACCAAGGCAATGTGAACAATAACTGCGATCAGTAAAGCCATCAACAATGACTTATTGTTGATGGCCGGAGCCGCAGAAGAAACGTCCACCACCTTATTTTCCATGTTATTGAAGATGTTGTTCAATATGATCCATCAATAGACCAGTTATATTAAGCCCAAACTGCTGATCCAGTTCTTGAGCGCAAGTAGGACTGGTGACATTAATTTCGGTTAACTTGTCGCCAATAACATCCAGCCCCACAAAAATCAGGCCTTTTTCGCGTAACGTCGGCCCCACCTGATTGGCAATCCACAAATCCTGTTCGGTTAATTTACGACCTTCCGCACGACCACCGGCGGCCAAATTACCCCGCGATTCACCTTGGGCAGGAATACGCGCCAGCGCATAAGGTACCGCTTCACCATTGATCATTAAGATACGCTTATCACCATCTTTAATCTCGGGTATATACTTTTGAGCCATCACATAGCGGCTATTATACTGGGTCATCGTTTCCAGAATCACACTAAGATTAGGATCATCCTTCCGCAAATGAAAAATAGAAGTTCCGCCCATTCCGTCTAACGGTTTTAAAATAATTTCCCCTTGTTCATGCAGGAAACTCCTTATTCTGGTGGGCTCTCTGGCAACCAGAGTTTCTGCGCAACACTGCGGAAACCATGCCGTAAACAGTTTTTCATTGGCATCGCGCAACGATTGCGGTTTGTTGACCACATAAACACCCATGCTTTCGGCGCGTTCCAATAAATAAGTTGCATAGATATATTCCTGATCAAAAGGCGGATCTTTACGCATCATGATGACATCCAATTGATCCAGCGGAATATCTTGCTCGGCAATAAACTGGTGCCATTGCTTGGCATCACGCTGAACAGTCAGCGTTCTGGTTCTGGCAAAAGCCCTGCCATTCCTTAGAAACAAGTCATTGAGTTCCATATAATGCAACTCCCAGCCTCGAGCCTGAGCCTCAAGCAACATGGCAAAACTAGTGTCTTTTTTGATATTGATATGGTCGATGGAGTCCATGACCATGCCGAGTTTAATAGGCATTATTGTCCCGATTTAATTACTGAAGAGAAAGTATATTATACTTATTTTATAGATTGTTATTTACCTTGAAAAGATTTTTTGGTATAAAGATGGGCTAACTTTTAAATTTAGGCACATCAAGAGGTTAATTATGTCTAGAGTATGTCAAGTAACAGGTAAAAAACCCGTTACAGGTAACAACGTATCACACGCAAACAACAGAACCAAAAGACGTTTCCTTCCCAATCTGCAACATCACAGATTTTGGGTAGAAAGCGAAAATCGTTGGGTGCGCCTTAGAATTACCACAAAAGCAATGCGCATCATTGATAAAAACGGCATCGACGCTGTATTGGCGGATTTGCGTAAAAACGGCACAAAGGTTTAAGGAGACAATAAAATGCGCGATAAAATTAAACTGATTTCTACCGAAGGCACTGGCCACTTTTATACCACAACCAAAAACAAGCGCACCATGCCTGAAAAAATGGAGATCAAAAAATTTGATCCGTTTGTTCGAAGACATGTTATCTACAAAGAAGCTAAAATCAAATAATCATTTTGATTTTAAAAACTTCTATCAAGGCGCTTTGGATAACCACAACTAGCTTTAGCTGTGGTTATCCGGCTTTGTTGGCGCTTCGCACCAAATCCCCCACACTCAATACCGAAGTACTCTTTAATTGACTGCCGACTAGATAATTAGTGAGAACGGCGACTGCCTGTACAGCAACACTCCATCAGCAGAAGCCCAGCATTGACCAATAAAACCCATCCATAGCCTTCACTTGATTGTCTTCAAGTAACGGCTTTAGCCTACAAGCCAATACCAGAGCTTATTTAACTAAAAAATCCGGCTCCCGGATATCACAATAGCTTGACAGGCTGTTTTCTATCAGGAAACAATAATCCAGTAAAATACCTTATTGGTGCAAATAATTAATCTAATTGCCCTCAATTGAATCATTTGCGTAGTTTAAAGCTTACCGTCTCCCATCGTCACCCTCCCTTTTAAAACAACCATTCAACCGCTCAAGCCCTTATTCTTATTGGCTACCAGGGGTTTTTAGCAAAACATCACCATCACCTCTCGACGTTGTGGCTCATAATTTGCTTGTAGTTACGGTAAGGTGAACAAGTGAGCTAAAATTACCCGCTTAATCAAAACCAACTCATTTAAGCCCTTAAGTATTTTTTAATGTTTAATACTCATAATTTTAGGCAGAGACACTATTTAAAAAATATTTTTTGTCATCATACTGACATTAACATTACTTAAAATTATTTTGCTCGTCAGCTTTATAGTGAGGAAAAGACAATGTTAAATCCAACACCTTTACTTGACTTCAATTTTGAATGGCCAACAATGATGCCGGGAGAAATAATGGCATTAACCCTGCTCATGGTTTTCGCCAGCCTCTGTACTCTTGAATTTCACGCGCCCAACAAAAAACTATCCGCAAAACACTTGCGCCAATCTTATAAAACCAATATTAGCCTGTTTATGGTTAATAGTATTGCCATGTCCTTGGTTTCAGCCTCATCGCTGTTGATACTGGCTGAACGTTACTCCGGCAAAGGTTTGCTTAGTGCCTTATCCAGCCCCGTCTGGAAAGCCATCCTGTCGTTTGTGGCGCTAGACCTGTTAATGTACTTCTGGCACAAAGCCAGTCACCGCGTTGATTGCCTGTGGATGTTTCATAAAGTACACCACAACGATCCTTGTTTGAATATTTCCACCGCCTTTCGAATACATTTTCTGGAGCTGTTTATAACCCATATTCTAAAAGCGAGTTTAATTATTATTTTAGGCATAGAAGCAGCGGTGTTACTAACCAATGAAGCAATAATGACCCTGTTTATTATGTTTCATCACACCAACATTTCTTTCATCGGTGAAAAATTACTAAGCTATCTGATTATCACGCCGTCTCTGCACCGGACTCACCATTCAACCCAACGGTGCGAGCATGACAGTAATTATGGCGCTGTTTTCTCCTTTTGGGATCGACTTTTTGGGACTTTGACAGAACGCGAACCTGCTGAAATAGGCATCAACGGTAGCTCACCGCTGGATATTGTAAACCTGATAAAGTTCGGGCTTACCCTGCAAATGCCGCCAGTCGTTCAGCCCGTTAATCTTGATGCCATGATTGCTGAGGCCGCTTATTACAAAGCGGAAAAACGCGGATTTTCACCCGGCAATGATCTTCGTGACTGGCTGGAAGCAAAAAAAGAAATCATCTCCCAACTTTACGAAGATAAGCCAATTAAAAATAATGTAACCCGCAATCCTCAGCATCATTATCTTAAATTTATGAACCTGAATATAAATAACCGGCGCATACAGAATTTTTAAGGTTTTTGACGGGCTTTATTCGCCACGAAGACACGAAGAGCACGAAGAAAAAACTTTTATGTAACGATATCGGTGTGTTGTAGGGGCAATCCCTTGCGGTTGCCCTGCTAATAGCGTGGTATTAAAGGGCAGGCGTAAAGCCCGCCCCTACCAAAGTAACGATATCGGTGTGTTGTAGGGGCAATCCCTTGCGGTTGCCCTGCTAACAGCGTGGTATTAAAGGGCAGGCGTAAAGCCCGCCCCTACCAAAAAATGCCCCGCATCGTGGGGAAAAGAAAAACTTTGTGTCTTCGTGGTGAAATTCTTTTTATACCGTTTGCAGCGGCTTACCTTAGTAACTCACCCGAATGCCAATTTCTGCACTACGACAGGGATCGGGTGAAAAATTACGCAAATACGAGGTTGAGTTGCGTATATTTTCATTGAGCATATTTTTGCCGGCGGCAAACAGCATCACTTGGGACTCATGAAAGCTCGCCACCTGATATTGTGCCCCCAAATTTAACAACAAATAACCCGGTGTGTTGGATTGATTATCGCCGGCATAAGTCTGCGCTTCGCCTCGCGTCAGCCTTACGTCCGTTGACCAGTCGTTTTTCTCGTAACTCAATTGCAAACCATAGCGCAACGGCGGCATACGCGGAACATTGCCCCCTTGATCAAACGAGCCACGGGTATAATCGCCAAATAAAGTCAAATCCACTGCGCCATAATGGTTTTGCATTAACGGAAATATCGTCTTGGCTTCAAAACCCTTAAAAACGGCATTGGCCTGGGCGCTTTGCAATACTGGCAAGCAAGCGTCGCCTACTGGGCAAGAGAGCCCAGACTCAGGAAGCTCCGTACTTTCGTTAAACACATAACTGGCTTGTTGCTGATAAATATAATCATTAACCCAATTATGGAAAAGATTAAACTCGGAGGTCATCCAATCGGTATTAAATTTATAACCCAAATCCAGATTATAAGAAATTTCCTTGCGCAGGTTTACGTCGCCTTTTTCATAGCTCATGGTGGCCTCATGAACACCATTGGAAAACAATTCCTGCACTTGCGGTGCCCGTTGAGATTGGGTTACCGCCAGACTCAGCTGATGCTGCTTGGTAATATCCCACAATGCCGAAACCGAACCGCTTAACGGAACGTAGGAAACACTGCTATAGGTTGTTTCCGGGGCAATGCCCTGCCATTCACCGCGTACTCCCAACTCGTAAGTCACATCCCTGACGGCGAAAGACTCGACAGCAAACAAGCCATAAGAATCAATGGCGGATTTTGGTACTAACGCTTCAGCGCCCAGTGCTGCAAATTGGCTATTGACTGACTGGAATCCCAACACCCCTTTCACTATACCCAGCGGCTGATGCTCAAGCTCCAGACGGCTTTCGTAGGATTGATTGGTAAAGGTTGTCGCAGGAACGCCGTTATCCAGTTCAACATGCTTGTAATCGGTGTAACCAAATTTCATCCGCAACTCTTCAGCAAGCGCGAAAGGTTTATTAAGCTGACCTTTAAAATCATACTTGGTTTGGTTCATTTGAACCCTGATTGGCGCACCGCCGGTACCATTTGGCGGGATACCGTAATTATTTTCCAGGCTGTTAATCGCAGCGCCCACCAAGCCAACATCACCTATTATCGAAGCACCCGCTGAACCACCGCGTGAGCGTGCATTTGAGTTATTAATGACACCTTTAGGATTATCCACTATATCAAGATCAGGTTGGGTTTGATGTGCCAACGCGTCATCTATCGGTTGCCCGCCAATATGAGTATTACCCTGATCGTTATAAAAGCCGTCTACGTGGTAAGCAAACAAATCTTTACCACCTTCCAGCTTAAGGGCGCTGGACGTCAAATTGGTTGCCGAATCATAGCGTTGTGCTCCCGCACCGCCCAGCACTTTATCAGGGACTTGTTCTGGAATACGGTTATCAATCACATTCACCACACCACCGATAGCACCATTTCCATACAACAAGGTCGAAGGACCGCGCAAGACTTCAATCCGTTCCGCTATAATCGGATTTACGGCATTGGCATGATCGGGGCTTAAATTCGACACATCATTATTGCCCAGACTGTTTTGCATAACGCGTACACGCGGCCCGGATTGTCCACGAATAACCGGCGAGCCAACACCCGCTCCAAACGATTGACTGGTAACGCCCAGTTCATTTTTTAGCGTGTCACCGATAGTTGTCCCCATTTTTGTTTGCAGTTCCTTTCCTGACAATAAGGTTACCGGGCGGGCTGATTTTGACGTGGACTGTTTTAAACCCATGCTGGTAATAAATACATCGTCGAACTTGTAAATATCCTTATCATCCGCAAATGCAGGTGCTCCTATCGCACCGGTCGACAAGAAAAAAATGGCGAGTTTTTTGTTCATAAAATTGTTAAGTTGACTGTTATTAAATGCAAAAATAAAGCTTGCGGGTTCGGTGACTTATCAAACATTAATCATAATCCTAAGCCTACAGTAATGATTAGTACGCCTATCAATGTATGTTATAACATAACATATTGCAACTGTTATTTGCCGAGGTATTTTGTTACCCCACGTCTACCTATTCAGTATACGTCGTGACTATTACAAAAATATTAATCCACGCTATTATTAACGTTAACGCCCGGCAAGGTCTGGCACTTTGCACAAATGCCATGCACTTCAATGGCTTTACTGTGTACGATAAAACCCGCTTGTTTAATTTCTTGCGACAACTCCGACATCACCTTTTTAGCGGAACGTTCCTCGACTTCCTGACAGTTTTTGCAGATCAACAATAATTGTTCATGTTGAAGACCTGAACAGGTGCAGCCGACAAACGCATTAAGACTTTCTACCCGATGAATTAAACCTTGTTCCATCAAAAAATCCAGCGCACGGTAAATAGTCGCGGGCTTTGCGGCCTGTTGCAACGGTTTAAGCCTATCCAAAAGCTCATACGCTTTAACCGCTTTATGACTTTCCCAAATCAGCTCCAGTACTTTATGGCGGATGGTTGTTAATTGTACGCCGCGTTCTGTGCATAAATGCTCAGCAGTAACCAGCGCTTCACTAACGCATTGTGTATGGTTATGCTCTAAAAGAGACAGATTGGAATGGGTTGGAGTAGTCATAGCAAGCGTTATTTACCTAAAGTTAAACGTTATAATATAACGATTAAAAGCGTCATGCAATTGACCTACTGCCCGCCTGCAAATCATGCTGTTAACGGCAACGCCGTTCAGCCAGCGTTAAGGCGACAAACAGTCTAATACCCGCAACTCAAAAAAGGCACTTTTTTTGTGAACAGATGCCTTTCTTGTGTTAGCATTACGATACCTTGAATTTTTCGGGTAAATACACCCTAAATAACATTTTAAAACAAGAGGACACGACTTATGACAAATAAAGCAATCATAGCAGCCGGTTTAGTTACTTTGGCATTATTGGCAGGCTGTAACAAAGCAGAAGAACCCGCAGCAACATCCGCTGCGCCAGAATCTGCTCCAAGCGCAACCGCCGCACCCGCGACAGCCACACCTGCTGAAGCGCCTGCTCCTGCTGAAGCACCCGCTCCTGCTGAAGCGCCCGTTCCTGCTGAAGCGCCTGCTGCAAAGTAATATAAGTTCTGCCCACCCCTTATTAGGGCGGCGCCTTACAAGCTCTGGTTTTCTCTGCAATGGAGACCCAGAGCTTACTCTCTGAAAGAAATTCAAAAAATCACTAACTCGCAAAAAATACCCCCATCATTTCTACACTGGATCGTCACTGGCCGATAGTCAACGTATTCGCACCCAAGCTTTAGTCTCACTGCCATTAAGTTAAGCATCCTAAAATACAAATCAGTTGGAGTAAAACCGCTTTAGCTGTTTTAAAAACAACAGGCGTAGGCCGGAATAAGGCCACCCAAGCGTAGCGAGTGGTGGCGTTTCCGGCATTTTCGTACTAAATAGCACAATTCTGATGGCAATATCAAGGGAAACCCGTAGGGGTAGAAAATCTTCTACCCTGATAACATGTACCCTACAAAGGGCAGAAAATCTTCTGCCCCTACGGTTTTGGAAACCCTGATAATATAAGGTTACATACCAAAATCTTCGTGTCTTCGTGGAGAAATGTCTTAAGTACTACGCCTGTTTTACAGGCAACAGCTGAAGCGGTTGCACTCCCTTTTTAAACAACCTTAAAAGACAGTTGTTGCTAAAAAACCAATCCGATTAACGATGGAGTGCTCTTAAAAAACCACAAGAATCCTGATTGTGCCGTTTTTTTTTGGAAAATTAACAAGCCAAAGCCTTTTTTTGTTGCTTTGTAACCAAAATATAACAGCACTGTCATAAAACTGTCATATTTGTCGATTATGCTTGCCTCTGTATTTTTAATTACCGAGAGCAACACATGAAATTCTCTAAACTAACGTTGGCGATTGCAGCCACATTAAGTGTCAGCGCATCTTTTAGTGCTGTGGCCATGGATCTTTATGTCGATACCAAAACCAAGCAAATTTTTGCAGAACCAGGCCGTGGCCGTGAACTCATGGGTTCTTTCCAAAAAGTAGATGATGCTCCGGCACAAACAGTTGCTCCCGCAGCGCCTGCTGA
>CAIQND010000530.1 GCA_903873045.1 uncultured Methylococcaceae bacterium
ATTTCTCATGACCCTTAAAAGCTGGGCTACAAACTTAAGGCAGGACACTTTTGACTATGAACAATCACGGTGAACCCAGAAAGAGTAACGATAGGTTGTAGGGGTAGATAGTTTCTACCCTTACTGCACGTCGTAATTTGCAACGTTAGTCGCTTAGGTTACGCGACAAATCTCTGTGTCTATAAATCAATCAATTGTATGCTTTGTAATTGCCATCCATGGCAACTGGATTCCGGCCAACCCTCACTTCGCTTTCCTTGCCGGAATGACGGACTTTTTGGTACTTGGCGAATCATTCTTTTGCTCAGTGTCCCGCCTTAGTTGGTAGCCAAAAACTGGATAAAAGTATATCACAGCCCCCACCCAATGCTCTTAAGTTGGCTATCAACTTAACACGGTGCAGACCTGACAGGTTTTATAAACCTGTCAGGTCTAACTTCGGTATTTTTGTCCTGACTAAAGTGGGTAGCCGGTTTGTCATTATTCAAGTCCTGGCGCGTCACTGCCCACAGTTAAGCCGTTCGCTGAGCGAAGTCGAAGCGATTTTGCTGGCTTCGGCTCCGCTCAGCCAACGGTTTTTCTTGCCAAGAGGCACTTAACTATGGGCACTGATGCCGGAGCATGGGAACGATAGAAGGAGTGGTTGTTTTTCGCGAGTTGCCTTACAAAAACCGATTATAAAACTGGCTTACCAGGGTAGCTGTGTTCCGTCGTATTTTACAAAATGTCCGGTCTGCTCAAGCGAAAATGCAGAAATAGCTTGTCGCATTCCGGCAATACTCTGAACAGCTTCAAGCGGCGCATTATTGCCGCCCATACCGGTTTTTACCCAGCCAGGATGAAAAATCAACACACCGATGGCCTGCTCCTTAAGCTCAATGGCTATGCTTTTCATTGCCGCATTTAATGCCGCTTTACTGGATCGGTAAATGATACTGCCGCCACCTCTATTATCGGCGATACTACCCATTAAACTACTGATTGAGACCAACAGTTTTTTATCGCCCCGTTTCAGGTGTGGTAAAAACGCTTCCGCCATTTTTACAGGTGCTTGCACGTTAACAGTTAATGTTTTAGTCCACGTCGAGTAATCCAATTGCTCAAACCCATGCCCTGCAATATCCCCAAAAACCCCGGCATTATTAATCAACACATCAATAGGCGTATCCTGCAATTGCACGGCCAATTGTTCTATTTGCGTAAAATCTGCAACATCCAAAGTCAATACCGAAAGTTGCGGAAACTGCTCGGCAAGATTTAGCAACTCGGATGCCGCTTGCGGCATTCTGCAACTGGCCAGCACTTGCCAGCCATCAGCTGCATATTGTTTACAAAACTCAAGACCCAAACCCCGATTTGCACCGGTAATTAATACGGTAGCCAATTTTTTTTCTCCCAAAGACATTTCAGGCAAAAATACCCGTTACAGTTTTACCTTACTTAGACTTATATCGCAAAAATTTTTAAGTGCCAATTGAATATAAATGTTGATTTAAGAGCACGGCATTACAATCTGCCCCACCGGGATTTTATCGACTTTATTGACAACCGCTGGCTAATGAGTGACTCTAAACACCTAAATAGCAATCACACTCTACCCAGTAAAAAAAATGATAGATCAACCATTCACTTTTGACCAGATTCATATTGAGGTGGCTCGTAACGCCACAGATGACTTTAATTTGTTTCATGATAAGCATAAATGGTTACAAGTCACTCATAATCCGTTTAAAGGCCCTATCGTTTTGGGCTATCAACTCAATACACTTATTGAGTATCAAATGCGCCTATATCGGGAAGCGCATCATGAAAACCGGATTATCGCCGAAAACAATTTGCGCTTCAGTAATTACCAAATTACGTTTGTTAACGCTGTCAGACCCCGGACACCTGTTTATTTGGATATTAAAAAAACCCTCATTAAAACCATTCCCAACCTGACGTTGGGCAATCGTATTGCCATGAAGTCTGATGACAAAACGGTATTGCTGGGGTTTAAAAAAGAAACACAAATGCCGCTATTTTTAGCCGAGACAAAATTTAACAAGCTACCCGACCTTAACAGTATCCCTGACCGCACGATGATTCCCGACACCCCTTATTTCCTTAAACGGAAGTTTATGAATAACGGTTCTGTTAAAAACTTTCTATCGGGGTCTTTAGCCGAGCAGTCCGATTATTTTGATGAGTTAACGCATGTTGCGCACTACCCGGAAATATTTCCTTGTAGCTTGACCTCAGGTGCCTTACTGGAAAAAGCGCAATTAGAAAATCATGATTTTAAACTTAATCCGATGGTTTACACATCTCATGAAATTTCAGTAGACCGGCAGCATGTAAGCCAACTTAAGAATAATGACAAGCTGCATATTTTAGTCAAGCAGCTTCCTGAATCCAGTGAGAACACCTTAAACCAAACCAATATTATGCAAAGAACGTATCATTGTTATGGCTTGTTACAGAACAATGATGTTTTATTTAGAATGACCATGAACCTGGTTCCCTTAGAAGAAATACTCAAAAATCTCAGGAAGAAATAATACCCTCATCCAATTGCTACCTGATTGACAAAAAACGTCGGTTCACACCATCATAACGGCATGGATGCCGATATACAGTTGAAAGGATGTGGCTATAAGGCGCTTAACTTGAGCGATAGGTGCTTGGTAAAAACCATTCATGGCTATGAATTTCGGCTTCCCTCTGCCGTAATGACGAAAATTCTGGATTTTCCGCAATGAGGGATTTTTATGTGACTTTACGCCGAAGTTTGCACTTTTTTAAGTACGCTTTTGCTAAGTGTGCTGACGAATTCTTCACTATTCTCATAATCTTGGCTTTGTATAAAATCGACGATCGACATTACCAGTTTTTTGGTGCCAGCTATTTCTTCAAATGAACGACCACAACCTTGGCAGTGAGTACCTTCAGACGTGCATTTATCAATACAAGGGTTAAATTTCATGAGGCGTCCTCTTAAGTTGGTTATGGTTATATTATCGCATTACCTGCCATAATTTACATAGCGTCACTTTTAAGTGACCAAGGGACAGACCTTAATATAATACGACTACCTTAAAAATATTTACTCGATTAATCAAGGTGTTGTTATTTAAATAAGCGGAAAAATAAAATTTAAAAAGTGTTGAGAAGAACAGCTTGCGATTCTATTTCTATTTAACTTGTTGATTTTTCGTATATTAGTCGCTTTAAAAGATCACGTTTCTGCATTTAATCTGTTGATTATTAAGTTAATTAAAATTTAAGGTAGCAGTGTTAGCGGCAGGGTCTGATAACCCGCTGGGACTTTATGCGATGCGCCTGGGTTTTCCCCGTTACCTAATTCACGGCACCAACAAACCTTATGGTATCGGTATGCAAATTAGCCATGGTTGTGTGCAACTTTATCCAGAGGATATTGAAGTGCTGTTTAAAAAAGCATTGGTAGGCATGCCGGTACGGATAATTCACCTGCCTTATTTGACGGCTTGGCATCAGAACATGCTGTATCTTGAAGCGACCGAACCGCTGCAAAAATGGGCGCCGGATAAACCCAAGCTAAAAAAACGTAATTATTCACCTCCCCCTTTGAAAAAGGGGGATTTATCTAATAAAATCTCCCCTAACCCCTCTTTGTTAAAGAGGGGGGACTGAATAATTACAAAAAAACAGTTACTAAAACAGTTGCATCAAATCAGCGCCAAGAAAAATGTCGTAGTCGATTGGGATAAAGTCGACCGAATTATAGAGCGTTCGGATGGCATTCTTGTGCCCATTCTTGTGCAAAGTCCTGACGTGCAAGCGATAGCTGCAAACGCAATACAACTCGCGCATCCTGAACAGCTCTATAAACAACCCGTTGTTGAAGAATTAAAGGATAGCGACTGGTCGATTTTGGTGGCCAGTTTTGATAACGAAATAGAAGCACAAAAGCTGGCGACCATGCTCAATCATCAAGGGCCGATTATTCCTGCGCGTAAAATTAAAAAAGAGGATGGCTATCAGGTTATCGCAGGACCTTTTAAAAACAAAAAAGAAGTAAAGGCTATTGTAAAGCGCATTAAAATGGATTTTGAATTGGCTGTTAAGCCGATAAAACCGCGTTTTATTTTAGAAAATTAGCGCTATTTTTACGGGTGGATAGTTACCAAAAATGTAGATATCTATACGGGTTTTTATATTTTAAATATAATGACTTAAAAATAAACCGTAAACCCTCTTCGATTGGAGAGAGCCAGTGAGTGGAAAATTAAATATGGAACCCAGATCATCAAGTCAGGAACTGCACCATGAAATTTTTGGCTCAATTCTGGATAGAGTTGAGATGACCCCTTATTTATTATTATCGGCGGATAATTATCAAACAGCGCTTAGGCAGGCGACCAAAATGATGGGTAACCGGGGGTTTGATAGTGTTGGTAATGGCGAGTTACAGGAAAGCGAGCAGGAAAGGGCAAAAACTTACGTTAACCGAACCTACAATTATTTTTTTAACTGGATGTTTCCGTTTGTTAAAAAGCAACTTGAAGGACTTCTTGCCCTGAATTCCGGTAACGCTGATCTTTACCGCAACTGTCTGCAAGCCATTGGGCGGGTAGAAGCGATCTTGAATGATACCGATTTTCAAGACATAGCCAATCAAGATCCGAGGCATCTTTTCCTGTTGGCTTCTTCAAGAAAGTATCCGATGGTATTTGCCGGTTATCAGGGTAAAAATAGGGAAGTTCCGCTGGAATGGCAGCAAACGGCCTGCTCCATGCTAAAAATGGGTTACTTGATCAAGTCTATCGAAGAAGAGAGTCAGGATATTAATGATTACGCCCAGTTGGGTTTTTTTCTGGAAACTGAAAATCAAAGCCTAGATGATCTTTTTAATTATGATTGGGGAAATCCGCAACACATTCCGGCCAGCGAATCAGCGCAAAATGCCTTTGTTAAAATTTCCTCGTTTTTTCATAAACTGAAAGAGTCCATAACCTTTGATGATCAACAAAATGGTTTTGTTTTTGATAGCGGGGATGGCGTTCGGGTAAATATTACTGAAATTAAAGCCAGACTAAAAAGTCCTGAAAGCATGGTGACCAAATTAGGGAAAGATTTGGAAGGAGAAGCTTATGATATCAGGGATATTCTGGCGATCACTTTTATACTGAAAGACAGGGATGATACCTTGAAACTGTTTCATGCTTTGCAAAAAAAAGGCGTTATTCTTCAGGAAAACACCAACTCCCAATCCATCACCCAAACCCTGTTCGATGACCCTGAAAGCATGATAGAAGCAGTGCGAAGATTGATGGTTAGCCTTTCACAAAGTGCCGGTTATGAAAAAACATCGACCGAACAGGAATTGTTTGCCAATGCGAAAACATTCTATGAAGCGCTGAGCATGAATGCCAAAAAAAACCAGCACTCTTCATTGGGTCACAGAAAGTTTCAATGCAAAATCAGCTTTTCACTGCCTATCCATCGGGACGCGACAACGCATAAAATCATGATTCCCGGCACGCCGATATATGCCCGAAGAAATGAGGTTGATAAAAAAACCCAGGAACATACCTTGGGTGTGGAGCTGCGTATATCCGATGAAGACAGTTGGCGTACTTCTGAGCAAACGGGTGACTCCCATCATGATGCCTATAAATTCCGCCAGTTAATTTCAGTGATGAACAGGGTTTTAAAAAATGTCTTTCACCTGCCAAAAGAAAGCATTACCCAGTTGAAAAAAGATCAGCTGACCCTGTTTTCTTAACGTGTGCAAGGGTTGATTTTTTTACAGGTCACAGGTTGGATTAGACGATAGCTCTAACTTGGCGCAGTACGAAATGCTAATGTAATAACGAAAGACCTGACCCCCTTTTTTTTTACCCAGTTGAAAAAAGATCAGCTGGCCCTGTTTTCTTAACGTGTGCAAGGGTTGATTTTTTTACAGGTCACAGGTTGGATTAGACGATAGCTCTAACTTGGCGCAGTACGAAATGCTAATGTAATAACGAAAGACCTGACCCCTTTTTTTTAAAAGCCCTGTTAGCCCAAAAAGAATAGTGTTTTTTATATTTCAGTATCAAAAACGCTTTTCTTCGTGTTCTTCGTGGCTTCGTGGTGAAATATTTTTTCTTTTGCCTTTCATGCTGCGGCAATCTTTCAAGATTTTTTTGACTACAGCAAGGCTTTAATCTCGGGCACACATGATCCGCAGTTGCTGCCAGCTTTAAGACAAACACCTACTTCCTGATGGGTTTTTAGACCTTTTTCCTTGATGGCTGTCCGTATGGTTTTTTCGCCGATGTTAAAGCAGGCGCAGACGATGGTGCCAACATCGGGCGTACCCAACGGCGGTCTACCGGTCAGTAACGCCATTCGTTCCGGCATCTCTAATTGTGTTTTTGTAAACAGGCCGGTTAACCAGTTGCGTTCGGGAAGGTCGTTATCGGCAGCGATAAAAATGACGGTTTCCAGTTGATCGTTGATAATCTGCGCTGCCCGGTAATTGCCTTTACCGGCATCTTGGTATTCTTGCCACTGAGGCTTTTTGGTAGTTGTGCAGCCCAGATTTTTTTGGACACAGGTGTGCCAGTCTTCAGGTAGAGTTTTTCCTGCCAGTTCATAACGGTAAAAATGGTCACCTTTTATTTTGACCCGATAGTCAGTTTCGGTAATGGTCAGTTCTCGGCGCGACAAGATAAAGCCCTGCCAAACCGGTTGATAAGTGTTAATGCGGACGGGCGTGTGTTTGCTTTCCGGTTGTTTGGAGGCGGGGTCTACAACCGGATTGACTAGGGCACCCATACGGCCTTGGCTGGCGTATTGTTCAGTCCAGTGCATGGGTACAAACACGTTGCCTTGTTGTTGGCTGTCGGTAATCTGCACACGCGCAATCATTGATCCCCACTGGCTTTCGATGACGGCCAAGGTGTTGGGCAGCAGTTTGTAGTGCAGGGCATCGAGCGGATGCACTTCAACAAAAGGTTCGGGTTTGTGTTGATTTAATTTGGCGGCAATGGCGGTGCGGGTCATGGTATGCCATTGGTCACGCAAGCGGCCGGTATTTAAGATCAGCGGGTAATTTTTATCCGGCAGATTAACGGGGGGACGTGGTTCTATGGCAATAAACTGTGCCTTGCCGGATCGGGTAAAAAATTGTCCGTCCTCAAAAAAACGCGCTCTGCCTTGCGGATAGGCTTGATTAACCGGCCATTGAATGGGTTGTAGCCGATCATAATCGTGCTGACTGATGTTAGAGAATGCGGATATGTCAAAATCACGCAGGCTTTGTTGGGGGTTATTTTCAAAACCTGATAGCGCGGCGTGTTCACGAAAAATTTCACTGGCATTTTGGTAAGAAAAAGCCTGTTTAAAACCCATGCGCTGGGCGATTTGAGTGATAATCCACCAGTCCGGTTTGGCATTGCCTGACGGACTGAACAATGCTCGCTGGCGAGAAATGCGCCGTTCAGAATTGGTGACGGTGCCGTCTTTTTCACTCCAGCCTTGAGCGGGTAATAAAACGTGCGCCAATGCCGTGGTGTCGGTGTTGGCAATGCAATCTGAAACGACGACAAAATCACAGTGCTGCAAAGCATGTTTTACTTTGTTGGCATTAGGCATACTGACCACCGGATTGGTGCCCATAATCCAAACGGCTTTGACTTTGCCATCGTGAATGGCATCAAATAAGTCAACAGCAGCCAGACCTGGTTGGGTGGCAATCGTCTTCGTTCCCCAAAATCGTGCTACCCGATCTATATCTTCGCTATTTGAAAAATCGATATGCGCTGCCAGTTGATGGGCTAAACCACCTACTTCACGTCCTCCCATGGCATTGGGTTGGCCGGTTAACGAGAAGGGCCCCATACCGGGTTTGCCAATTCTGCCGGTAGCGAGATGGCAATTGATAATCGCATTGACTTTATCCGTACCCGATGACGATTGATTGATGCCTTGACTGTACAGGCTTATGACTTGTTCATGACTGGCAAACCACTGATAAAAACAGTGCAAGTCTTCCACCGTGACAAGACATTGCGCCGCAACTTGTTCGATAGTGTAGCTACCGGCGGCCTTAAGGGCTTCGGAAAAACCTTCGGTATGGGCATCGATATAGGTTTTATTGAGGGCGTTTTGCCGGCTTAAAAAATCTAGCAATCCGTTAAATAAAACGGCATCGCTGCCGCTGGCAACGGCTAAATGCAAGTCAGCAATGTCACAAGTCGATGTTTGTCGAGGATCAATAACCACGATTTTTAAGGAAGGATTGGCTTCTTTTGCGGCCCGGATGCGCTGAAAACTGACGGGATGACACCACGCTGCATTAGAACCAATCAGCACAATCATTTCGGCTTGTTCAAAATCATCATAACAACCCGGCACGGTGTCAGAACCAAAAGCCCGTTTATGTCCCGCCACAGAAGATGACATGCACAAACGACTATTGGTATCCATATTGCCGCTACCGATAAAACCTTTCATCAGCTTGTTGGCGACATAATAATCTTCGGTTAGCAGTTGCCCTGAACCATAAATAGCCACGGCATCAGGACCATACTTTTCAATGGTTTTAATAAACGTATTGGCAACCAAATCCAGTGCTTCAGTCCAGCTGGTATCACGACCATAGACGTTGGGTTGCAATAGCCGACCCTTCAGTTCTACCGTTTCTCCGAGCGCCGAGCCTTTTGAGCAAAGACGACCAAAATTGGCAGGATGTGACAGGTCGCCACTGATAGTAACCTGATGGTCTTGCTTGCCGACTAATGCATTAATGCCGCAGCCTACGCCGCAGTAAGGGCAGGTGGTTTTTATGGTGTTATTCATTAAAAATCTCGTGGGGTGGGCAAGCGTACATAAGCATTCATGGAACACGGATGACACGGATTATACGGATTTCAACGGATTTCATTTTAAGTCGTAGGCCGGAATAAGGCTTTTTGAGCGCAAGCGAGAAGAAGCGTTTCCGGCACGTACGATATGCCGGAAACGCCACCACGCGCTACGCTTGGGTGGCCTTATTCCGGCCTACGCCAATTGCTTGCTATAGCTCACCAGAATCAAGAATTAAAAACTTGAAGATTGAGTTATAGCTGCTGTTTTCATAAGATTGAGAAACTTTCTTTATCCGTGTCTATCAGTCAAATCCGTGTCATCGGTGTGCTATTTTTTAACGACATTAGTGTTGCTTTTCTTCGTGTCTTCGTGGTGCAATGTTTTAAGTAATCCTGCCAAAAATAAGTCGGTCCCTTATGTCAGCAACAGGCGCTTCTTTCTCCAGCAATTCCTGATACCAACTACCATCAATCGTGTCGCCATACAGGACAGCGCCTATTAGTTTGTTGGCTTTTATGACCAGTTTTTTGTAGATGCCTAAAGCTGAATCAATAAAATGAATACTTTCGCAACTGTCATCGCCCATAAAATCACCGACAGAAAATAAATTAATCCCGGTTACTTTAAGTTTGGTGGCCGTAGGTAAAGTAATGTATTTGGCGACACCATGAGCGCTTAAATGATTGGCGCATACTTTGGCTTGTTCAAACAACGGCGCGACCAGTCCAAAGGTATCGCCGCGATGTTGGATACATTCACCGACGGCATAAATACGGGGGTCGTAACTTTGCATCGTATCATTGACCACAAGCCCTCGTTCACAATATAACCCCGCTTCTTGAGCCAGTGTTATATGGGGACGTACACCGATTGCCATAATAAACAGGTCACAGGCCAGTTCGCTGCCATCTTCAAAAAGAACGGCTGTGATGTGTCCGTTTTCATCGCCGATTAACTGCCGGGTTTTGGCGGCCATCTTAAATTTTAAACAGCGTTGTTCCAGTTCTTGCTGGAGCATTTTACCGGCTTGTTGATCCATTTGCCGATTGAGCAAAACTTCATTGTTATGAATTACGGTAACGTCCATGCCTCTTACAGCCAGTCCGTTAGCCGCTTCCAGACCTAATAAACCACCACCCAGCACCACGGCTTTGTTATGGCTTTTACTGTAAGTCAGCATTTTGTTGATGTCGACAATATCACGAAAACTGATAACGCCTTCCAGATCATTGCCTGGAATGGAAGCGATAACCGCTTTAGATCCCGTCGCAATCAACAGTCGGTCATAACCCACAATGGTGCCGTCTTGCGCATAAACTTTTCGGTTTTTTCGGTCTATGCGCACCACCGTTTTATACACGCCCGCATGCAGTGTTATGCCGTTGTCGCTATACCACTGGCGGTTGTTGATAAAAATATCGTCAAGGGTTTTCTCGCCGCACAATACCGATGACAACATGATGCGGTTGTAATTGCCGTAAGGTTCTGCGCCAAAGACGGTAATGTTGTATTTATCCGGCGTTGCCGTTAGCAGTTCTTCTACGGTACGCATACCGGCCATGCCGTTACCGATAACGACCAGGCTAAGCATGGGCAATACGGACTTGAACGCTGCCGTTTTCTATACG
>CAIQND010000531.1 GCA_903873045.1 uncultured Methylococcaceae bacterium
CGTGCCAAATATCTGCAATAATAAATCAACAACCTTTGAGAGTGCCTTGAGCCATCAGCTGATATTGCTTGAATAGGCTTTGCGTGATTAACTGGTCAGTTTATCTGCCAAAAACTATTGTTTGTAGTCATGATATAATGGCCGTTCTAAATTAAGGTTAATTAATGACTAATCAAAATATTCAAGCAATACAACTACATCCGCTTTGTACTTACTTTCCGAGAATGTCGGATGCCGAGTTTATTTCACTTAAAGCCAACATTCAGGATATCGGACAAACCCACCCCATTTACACACTTGACGGCATGATTCTGGATGGCGGCAATCGCTATCGTGCGCTTTGTGAGCTGGGTATCAAGCCGGTGATGATTGAGTATACCGGTTCTAATCCGACCCAATTTATCTTGTCGTCAAATTTACATCGCAGACATTTAACGCAAGGCCAAGCGGCGGCTATTGTATCGGCGTCTCAAAGCTGGGTAAAAGCCCAGGTAGTTGATGATGAAAAATTAGCCAATTCTGCGCCGTTAGACACGGCAGAATCCAGGGCTAAACAATCCGGGGTAGGGCAGCGCACGCAACAAATGGCTGACAAGCTGGTTAAGGAAGCACCGGCAGAGTTGGTAAAGGAAGTGATAGACGGCAAAAAAAGCCTGACTAAAGCCATTAAAGAAATTTCGCCTCCCAAACCGGTAACACCCAAACCTGAGCCGGTTCCCGTTATTGATCAACAACTCCAAGAGGATCATCAAGAGCAGTTGAGCAGTATTATTGAGGAACAGCAAGGTGTCATAAAAACCTTGGAAGCGGATAACACCGCCATGCGGAAAGTGTTTGAGTCTGACGACAGGGTTTTTGCTTCGATTGAAGAGGTTAAGGCATTAACTGAATTGAACAGGGTTTTAAACGAGCGCATCACCAGCTTGACGACTGAAAAAGATGAGGCCATTAAGGCCGCTGCTTACTGGAAGGATCAGTTTTTGACCCTGGAAACCGAGCTTGAAAAATAACCGTTTAACTCAAGAGAAGGCTCGTTAATGTTTACCTTACCTTCAGTGTGGAATCTGGTTATTTCTTCCATTGTTTTCATTGTGGCCGCCCGATATTCTCACCGTTATCTGGAAGCGCAAGGCTTGCCCGGTGGCATAACACGCGGTTTATTGGTGTTTATATTCGCTTCTTTTGTGTCATGGGGTTCAGGGGAAATGGTGGGCTGGACAGAAGAAAAAATAGCCGGGCCACAAGCGGTCGTGCAAGCGCCTGATGAGTTGTCGCAATTACTTAAGAGTCTCGGTCAGACGCAAGCGTTAACCCCGGAACTCAATCAACCGGATTCCCATTAAAGCCTGATGGTGCGCGTCAATCCAGACTATCCTTTTAATACAGGATAAACCTTCCAAATTTAATGCCAATATTTTTGTCCCGACTTAATTGAGTCGTCTTAATCTACAAATAATCAACGATAAGTAAAAATGAATAGCGATAGTCAAAAAATAGAAATAGCCAAAAATTTTGCTGAACTGCATAAAGCCCCGTTTGCTCTATGGACACCTGAAAAGGATTATCTGTCAGAGGATGAGCGTTATTTGGCGGTTTATGAGAACCTGATTATGGGCGTTTACGGTGATTGCTACGGCATTAACGCCGAGTATGATGAAGCCGGTGATTTAATCACTGAAGCCACAGAATTTGAAGTTAAAGTTGACCGATTTGAAATAAC
>CAIQND010000532.1 GCA_903873045.1 uncultured Methylococcaceae bacterium
ACGTGAACCACCTTGGCGGGTGCAAAGCCATTGAAATTAGTAGATGTCGCGCCGCTATAGGCACCGATGTTTCTGCTGTAAAGGAGATCATCGCGTTCCAAGTCGGCCGGGAGCTCTTCGGTCATGGAAATAACATCCAGTCCGTCACAGGTAGGGCCAAATACCGTACAAATCTGGGTCGCCCCTGCTTTGAAAGCGTCAAAGTGATATTGACAGTGGTCGAAAATTATACCTGAAAAAGTACTGTAGACACCGTCATTGATGTAATAACAAAGTTTGCCGTGCCGAACTGCCTTACCGATGATTGTCGAGACTGAGGTTCCGGCTGTCGCAACAATAAACCGTCCCGGCTCGGCAATAATTTTTATGTCGGGTGGAAAGAGTCTTTCCAGTTCAGAATTTATCCTTTTCGCCAATTCACTAAAAGGTTTTACAGAAGTGTCGTAGGGAGCCGGAAAACCGCCGCCAATATCCAGTAAATTCATCTTGTTATAGCCACGCTCACTGGCCTGTTTAAAGATAAGCGCAGCAATATTAATGGCTTGTACGTAGTTCTCAAAATTGGTCGTTTGGCTTCCAACATGGAAACTCAGTCCCTCGACGATAAGCCCCGCTTTTTCCGCCTCTAAAATCAGGTCGACAGCTTCATCCGGTTCTGCACCAAATTTTGAGGACAGCTCCACCATGGCACCTGCGTTGGAAACTCTGAGGCGAAGCACAAGTCGGGAGTTAGGCGCGTATCGCCTGAGTTTGGCAAGCTCATCAAGGTTATCGAAGGTCAGCAGTGGCTGGTAACGGTCAAGCTGCATTAGCGTCTCGTTTGCCTTGATCGGATTTGCATAGATAACATGCTCCCTTATCCACTCATAACGTTCCTTATCCGGCATTGCCTTTATGTTTTCGTAGACCACTCTAAATTCCGGCATTGACGATATATCAAAACTGGCACCGGCATCGAACAGGGTTTTTACTATGTCCGGATCAGGATTAGCCTTAATCGCGAAATAGGCTTGAACACGAGGGAGATATTTCTTAAAAGTCGTATAATTACTTCGTAATTCATTGTGATCTATCACGAATAACGGTGTTCCGTGGGTTTCGGCAAGCTGTTGCAAAATGTTTGCAGTGATCATGGAAATCTCCTTGGTTTTAGTATTTAAGCACTACATACTGAGAATGAGAAGCAAAATAGCGATTAAACTATAAGGTTTATCAGGGTAAGCCTGACACTGTTTCAGTCAATCTGAATAGTCGCGACATTTTAAAAATAAAAAGTAATGGCAATAAAATATCTTTAGCAGTCATGGCTTCATCAGTAATATTATACCGTGCAAGTCGAAGCATGCTACCGACAACAAAAAAACAATGTCACTATATCACCTAAAATACAAGAGGTCAGTGAATAAAATAACAAGACTGGAGCAACGCCAAAGGATAACCGACAAGCAATCGAATCGATTTGTTTACCAAACAGGTTCTTTTGAGTGCATCCTTCATAGAAGCCCAAAAGCAATTGACACTTTGTTTATCACAAAAAATGCTAAAAATCTCTGTAGATACGGGTTAAGCGCTAGCCGTAACCCGACACAAATATAGAGCCATGTAGAAATAAAGCGACATTCGCCCACCCTCACCCCAGCCCTCTCCCGGAGGGAGAGGGCGCTTTATGTTGCTTTACTTCTAAGCCACTCTATACTGACCCGGCCTACGCGACGGTAATTTCAAAAAAATTAAACCGAGGAATGACGGATACCTTTTTGAGCCGATAAATTTGTAGTTTTACCATCAAGCACATAAAACAGTACCGCTAAAAATCAATATCGTGGTGATATTAAGGTGTTGTAAAATAAAGGGTCAAAAAAACAGGATAATAATTTACTTAGTGTCAGCGCAACGTAATTGGCTTACACTGTTAAATCAACTGAAATATAAACAATGGTAAGTATTCACCTCCCCCTTTGAAAAAGGGGGATTGAGGGGGATTTATTTAATAAAATCTCCCCTAACCCCTCTTTTTCAAAGAGGGGAACTGAATAGTTACAAACAATGAAGTGTTGGTTGACCATGGATAATGATAGACTGATAAATGAAGCCAGGCATCTTTATGCGGTATTGCAAGTTGAACAACTTGTGCAATCCATAAAAAATAAAGCCGGAGTTGAGCGTCTTGACCGAGCAGTAATATGTGCCTATTGTCGTTATCAGCGTCGATTAAATCGTTGTGTTTTGTGTTACAGGGTTCGCTTAGATGACTGTAATCGGGGATTTGGCGGGGAAGAACGCAGGTTCTGCCCAGCGAGTAAAAAACATGCCATTAACCGATGCATAGAGCAGGATAGCGCGTAAAAAAGCAATTATCATCATCAGTGCAATCAGGTGATTATCCACATTTAGAATGATCATTTTTCCTTAACCTCTCTTTTTCATCAAACGTTCACATTTTTTTAGTAGACTCAAATATCACGGAATATAGCGGTAGCGGTTCAACGTATTGTTTTCTCTTTTTTACAAAGAGTGAGCTCGCGGAGTATCATTACTAATTAGTTGCTTTGTAGTACAGGCTGGTCAAATGGTAGCCACAAAAAAAAATATTCCCGACCCCTACGAAGATGTCCTGAAACAAATTCTTGCCGAGGTCATCGATTTACGCCAGAAAATTGAAAGCAATGCCAATCAGCGTTTACAAAAATACCGTGGCAACTTTCATTCCGGTTACTTTTCTAAAAGTGCCTGTAACCTTGCACATTATCTTGCCATGCGACAATTTGATCTGCGTCATTTACAGGATCGCCTCGCTCAGGCTGGTTTATCTTCGTTGGGCAGAGCTGAAGCATCGGTATTATCGACGTTTGATTCGTTGATAGATGTATTAAAACGGGCAACAGAAAAACACTATCAGTTGGGTGAAAAAAACCCCTGTGAATACGGATTTAATCGTGGCCAGCAGTTGCTGGAGCAACATACAATTGAATTATTTGGTCCCTTTCATGAGCGCAATGAGTATGGTAGAGCCCATGTCATGGTGACTTTACCCACTGAGGCCGCTATGGATTACTCGTTGGTCAGTTCATTACTTGAAAAAGGCATGACCTGTGCCCGTATCAATTGTGTACATGATGATCCGGTTATCTGGCAGGCAATGATATTAAATGTTCGCCGTGCAGAAACCGAAATGGGTCGTTCTTGCCGTATTCTAATGGATCTTGCCGGACATAAAATTCGCACGGGTGCCATTGCTCCAGGACCCTCGATTTATCATATTCGTGTACAAAAAGATCGAACCGGTAAAGTTGTAAGACCGGGGCATCTAATTTTAACCAGCAACCCGCAAGACACCATTGCTGACAGCGCATTATTTTGCGTGTCAATTCCAAAACCGTTGCATCAAAAACTTGCGGCAGGCATGCGCTTGAGCTTTATTGACAGCCAGAACAAACAGCGTTTCCTGACAGTTGAAAAAGCACTTTCTGATACGGATTGGCTGGTGAGTTGTGACAAAACGGCTTACCTTGTTTCAGGTTGCACCTTAACGTTAACCACACCCCAACAAACGGATGATCCAATATCGGCTGATCAATTTACGCTAGGAGAATTTACCGGCGAACCTCTGGATATTCGGGTATTTAAAAACCAATTGCTGTTACTGACACCGGGTAATATCGACGGAAAACCGGCTGAGCAGAATAAGGGGCTTTTAATTCATCCCGCGCAAATAGGGTGTACGCTTTCTTCCGTCCTGGAAAAGCTTAAAATCGGCCAATCGGTCTGGATTGATGATGGCAAACTGGGTGCCGTCGTAGAAACGGTGACAGAGCAAGGTGCATTGTTACGGGTAACCGTAGCAAAAGCCGGTGGCGTCCGCATACAGAGTGACAAGGGCATTAATTTTCCGGAAGCCATCTTTAATTTGCCGCCACTCACCCGGAAAGATTTAACGGATTTGGATTTTATTTGTGTGCATGCCGATTTGGTTGGCTTTTCCTTTGTAGAAACGCTGGCAGATATGGAAAAATTGATGTCAGAACTGGCAAAACGAAATGCCTCGGAACTGCCTGTCATCGCTAAGATTGAAACCAATCTGGCGGTAAAAAATCTTCCGGATATTATATTGGGGACTATCGGCCGGCATAATCTGGGCATCATGATTGCCAGAGGGGATTTAGCCGTAGAATTAGGCAGCGCCAGACTGGCTGAAATTCAGGAAGAGCTGCTGTGGTTATGCGAAGCAGCGCATGTTCCCGTCATTTGGGCAACTCAGGTACTGGAATCGATCACCAAAAAAGGCACCCGTTCCCGGCCTGAATTTACCGATGCCGCCATGGCGGTTAGAGCCGAATGCGTCATGTTGAATAAAGGCCCCTATATTCTCGATGCGATAGAGGCGCTGGTGAGCGTTATGATGCGCATGCAGGAACATCAAAGAAAAAAGTTTTCCCGCCTACGCGCTTTACACTGGTAATCCGTTTAAATGTCCTTTCAGTACTACAAGGCCAACCAACCCATGAAAAAAGTCAAAATTGAGAAACATAAGTTACTGCTGCGGCATTTAACGCTGGATGATTACGCTAATATTGCCGCTTTAATGGAGCATGTTTATGGTAATTTAGGCGGTGCCTGGAAACCGGATCAGTTTGCTTCACAAATTGCCCGTTTCCCTGAAGGTCAGATTGGCATTGAAGATAATGGCCAATTAGTGGCCGCAGCTTTAAGTATGATTGTTGACTATGCTCGCTTTGGCGACATCCATACTTACGCTCAAATTACCGGTGACGGTTATCTGACCACGCATGACCCGCAGGGTGATACTTTATATGGTGTCGATATTTTTGTTCATCTCCAGTATCGGGGGTTACGCTTGGGCCGACGTTTGTATGATGCACGTAAAGAATTATGCCGAAACCTGAATTTACGTCGATTTATTGCAGGAGGGCGGATTCCCGGTTACGCCCAATACGCTGATACGTTTACCCCTGTACGTTATATAGAAGAGGTTAAAAATAGGGAGATTTTTGATCCCGTACTTTCCTTTCAACTGCTTAATGGCTTCCATGTGCGCAAGGTAATCACCGGCTATCTACCTGTAGATGCCGATTCAATGGGGTTTGCTACCTTACTTGAATGGGTCAATCTTGATTATGTCGATAAATCGCCAGCACTGGGCTGTTCAAAAAACATTATCCGTTTAGGTGTCGTACAATGGCAGATGCGGACGTTAACCAGCGTTGAAGAACTGCTCAAACATGCCGAGTTTTTTATTGATGCGGTATCCGGTTATCAGGCTGATTTTATACTCTTTCCTGAATACATGAGTGCGCCACTCATGGGCTTGTTTAATGATAAAAACCCGCCTGATGCCATTCGTGCCTTGGCCGGTTTTACCAGTGAAATCAGAAATGGTTTACTGGCAATGGCCATGTCTTACAATATCAATATCATCGCCGGCTCCATGCCTGAATACAGCTCCCATGAGCTCTATAATGTGTCGTGGCTGTTGAGACGTGATGGCACGTTTGAAGCCCAATACAAAATCCATGTCACCATTGACGAGGTCAGTTGTTGGGGTGTTCAAGGCGGTGATGCGTTAAAAGTGTTCGATACCGATTGTGGCAAAATTGCCGTATTAATTTGTTATGACTCAGAATTTCCGGAGCTTGCCCGTTTAGCGACCATCGAAGGCGCACAAATATTGTTTGTACCCTTCTGGACGGATACCAAAAACGCCTACCAACGGGTACGTTATTGTTCACAAGCGCGTGCCATTGAAAATGAATGTTTTGTGGCAATTACCGGCAGTGTCGGAAATTTACCCTACGCTGAAAATATGGACATTCAATACGCGCAAGCGGCCATTTTTAGTCCCAGTGATTTTTCATTTCCGCATGATTCAATCTTGGCGGAAGCCACACCCAATACCGAAATGACGCTGATTGCCGATGTCAATCTGGATTTATTAAAACAGGTTCGCACGCGCGGCGCTGCCCGTAATCTTGCCAATCGCCGTCAAGATCTGTATCGACTGGAATGGCTGTAGCTTATTGATTATAAAAAATAGGCGTAGGCCGGAATAAGACCACCCAAGCGTAGCGCGTGGTGGCGTTTCCGGCATATCGTATGGGGTGCCGGAAACGCTTATTCTCGCTTACGCTCGAAAAGCCTTATTCCGGCCTACGCTGTAGGTATGAGCTTCAATCATAGAACACGGATGACACTGATTATACGGATTTCAACGGATTTTATGGTTAGCCGAAAAGACTTGTTTGATGAGATGAAAAATATTTTCTTATCCGTGTCATCCGTGTTCTATTTTTTAACGACTGAGTATAAACCAAATCTTATGAATCTATCGCTGCTGACACTTAATCTTCATACTTATCAAGAACATCCCCGACATTGTTCTTTTGACACCCTACATCAACATGAGCGCGAGGTAGATATTATCGCGGAAGCCATTGCGCATTTAGCTATAGATGTCGTATGTTTTCAGGAGGTGGGCGAATATATGCACGACCCCATCACGACTCCTTATGGCGAATCGCCATCCAACATGGCTTTTCGAATTTGCAATAAATTGCGTCAATGGGGGCATTGGTATCATATTCATCAAGACTGGAGTCATATTGGCTTTGATCGTTGGCGAGAAGGCACCGCCATCATGAGCCGCTATCCGATGCTGCACAATTATTCGGCTTATGTTTCTACAGATCATCGCAAAGACAACTATATGTCCCGAAATGTTACCGTGTCATGCATCAATGTTCCGTGGTTCGGCTTACTGCATATCGCCAATGTGCATTTAAGTTGGGGACATCATGGTTTTTATGAAGAATACCATAACCTCCAAAAACTGATCCGCTCACGTTTTCATTTTGGTGTCAGAGGCGATTTAATGATTGGCGACTTTAACTCGCCGGCAGGAGAAAATACCTATAACCATATCGTAGGCAATCGGGAATATGTGGATCAATTTCACGAATTACATCCCTACCGTTTTTACGAACCCAGCTATCATGGTCAAATAGACGGCTGGAAAAACAGCCCGCCCAAACGCATTGATTACATCTTCAAGCGCAATGGTAATCCGATTAAAATCAATTCCATGGAAGTCATCTTTAACGGCCATTTTTATCCCATCGTTTCCGATCATTTTGGATACTTGGCAAAATTCGAAATGTTTTAAGGGTGTCCTTCACCCCCCGATTTCACTACGTTTTATCTAGGCTAACCGTTTAATTTTACATAAATTTTAGAAAAGTCAAATTGATGGTTTCCGAATTAAAGCCTTTTAAAGAAACAGACTCTTCCCATAAAATAAATAATATTGCTATTCTTGGAAATCATTTTATATTGATAATGTGTTAAATTTTTATTACTTAGGCAGATTATATGAAATCAAATTACATCTCAGTAAAACGTTCTTTTTCAGTATTATCGATTGCTATTTTAGCAACACTATTCATTAATCCAGTCGCCTCTGCAAGCGATAACGAAACTCAGTGTTTTAATGACGTTCAGGGAAAAATACCTTGGTCAGAGGACAAACTTAATTGGGAGCCAGAAAATGTAAAACAGCTCTGCAAAGGCACCACTAAACCATCTGAACCAGGCAAATGTTTTCTGAGCGTCAAGTCAGATAAAGTGGAATGGGCTAAAGGCAATAAAGATTGGGAGTGGAAAAATATCATTAATCTCTGCTCAGGAACCAGTGATGCCAAGGCTAGA
>CAIQND010000533.1 GCA_903873045.1 uncultured Methylococcaceae bacterium
AAAGGCGAATCCATGCGCAAAAAAATGAATTCCTTGACTCAAGTTGAACACTTGGAGTAAAAATTCACTTCCACCGATGCGTTAGGTTTTAGGTGTTCAAGTTCGACCAGAATCAGTGTTCAAATTAATCAGAATACGCATGAATATCCAAAAAATAATTTTAGAGGTACAAAATGAACCAATGTCAGGCCTGTGGTTATGAACGTAAAGACTTTGATGTAAGATGTCCAGAATGCGGCAATTTTTATCCGACTCTGGCAGATCTTATTGCGGAAGAAGAGGCTAATGAAGAAAAACATTCATTTCGTGGCCGATGCAAACGAATACTTAACGCAGATGACAGCAAGCAAGCGTTAAGGGACGAACTGAATCAAATAAAAGCAGGGCTTTCCAAAAAAGGAATGTTTACTATCTTTTTGATTATTGCCTTTGTTTTTGCTTTGACCCTTTCGGTCTTGTAAGCAAAAATATTGGCTCTTCTGACTTTGGCGTGATCGCCTAATATCAAAAAAATCAAATGGTTATGATATATTTTAAAATCTCTGTGGATATGCACTGTAACCATTTTTTAGCACCTAAAATGCTATACCAAGGGTAGGTATTTATTAATTCGTAGATAAAACAATCAGTTAACAATATTACAAAAACGAAAAAGTGGTTATTATTTTATAATCTGCCAAGTGATTAGTAGGCATATCATATTGTTTTTTAAGTATTTTATTGATCACGCCAAAGTCAGAAGAGCCAAAATATTGAAGTATTTATTTTTATCGCCTGAAACACTTTAGTCTATATAAAAATATAATTATGCAAGACCTGACTCCTGCTTTTCCTCTTTAGTCTATATAAAAATATAATTATGCAAGACCTGACTCCTGCTTTTCCTCTTTAGTCTATATAAAAATATAATTATGCAAGACCTGACTCCTGCTTTTCCTCTTTTTCAAAGAGGGGGACAGAGCAGTTACTACCGGTTAATACGATTAACAAAACAGGGTTTTCATACTAAATAACTACAATTGTTTTAACAGCAAATAACTTAATGGTTTTATAAAAAATAAAAAGAACTCGCCTTTTTTATTTCCTTTCTATTTATAATGTAATAAGATGGCATTTTAGTGTAATGCAACGTCTAACTATCTGAAAAAATTATTAGTGACTGTTTAGGTAGTAACTGGTAAGCCTGTTTTTGGTTTTGTTGGGTGGGTTTTAATAAGTATTTCCGTAAGTTAACTTGACGAACAATAGGTAAGCTATGAAAACGAAACTTTTAGTAATACTTCTGTTAGGCATCAGTGCCAGCACCGGCGCTCAAGCGTCATTGATTGATCGAGGTAGCGGTTTGCTCTACGATAACGTCCTTGATGTCACTTGGTTGCAAGATGCCAACTATGCCAAGAGCAGCGGCTATGATGCCGATGGCATGATGACTTGGACGGCTGCCAAGACATGGGCTGCTGATTTGGTTTATGGCGGTTATAGCGACTGGCGTCTGGCCAGCAACAGTCCGATCAACGGTAGCAGTTTTAACGACAGTTATGCAATCAATGGCTCAACTGACTTTAGCTATAACATCACCAGTCCACTTTCTGAGCTGGCGTATATGTACAGCGTTAATTTGAATTTAAAGAGTTTCTTTGACACGACAGGATATATCCGAAATGATTTTGGTGTCTTTGGTAACGGTACCAATAACGGCATCGATTCAAGCAGTTTTGGTCAAAAAAATGTCGGTTTGGTGAACAACCTGCAAAATGAGGAGTACTGGTCAGATAGTGAGACAGCTCCTGGTTCGGACAACGCGTGGTACTTTGGTACCTACGCTGGCTATCAGCACTACAACGCCAAGTATATCCAGTTTTACGCATGGGCTGTTAGCCCGGGCGATGTAGCCTCTGCTTCTGCTTCTGCTTCTGCTGTCCCGGTACCCGGTGCGTTTTGGCTCTTCATTAGTGCTTTGGCTGGGTTAATGGGCATAAAGCGGCGCGGTGGCATTGGGTGCTTTTGTGCTTTTGAGGGGGCTTAAGGGTACTCTCGTGTGGTAATTATTCAGTCCCCCCTCTTTGACGAAGAGGGGTTAGGGGAGATTTTATTAGATAAATCCCCCTCTGCCCCCTCGCTTTGCCCTCCCCTCCCCCTTTTTCAAAGGGGGAGGTGAATGCTTACATCCGAGTTAACAGTGAATAATCTGTCCACTTAATTTTTAGGCGTCCAAATCCAAGATATTTTTAGCGTCTATTTCTATTATGACGATTTGGATGGATTCTGGTTACGGGCGGTGGCTCAGGTTCATCATCATCATCATCTTCATCTTCAAAAGAATTATATAGCATTGATTTTGATTCTTCCCAGGCATTCCCTATCCCGATTTTTATCATTCCACCAAAAACAACAATAAGCACGGTTGTCAGAATGGCCGCAGGAACCAAGGCATCGACCAACGCGATGGTTGGAATGAAATAAATCATAAGGTTCGCCATACCAATGCACAGGCCAACTGCTATCAGGGCGATTATGAATACAACCAGTAAAATAACAGCGATAAAAAATATTATTTTAAACATAAATTATAGTAGGTAAAATGATGTAAAAACTCAGGTGAGTTTACCATTACTTGACTTGAATCGTACCTTAACAGTAAAAAAATTATCCCAAGATGAAGAATTGATCCATGAGAATAGAAATTGATAATCATCAGAAGCAACTCATTAATGAATATTGGTACGCGGCATCAAAAGACATGCGTGCTCAATTACTGAATATGCGAAGAAAAACCATAGGCATAACGTATGAGGAACTTCAGGATTTAGTGGGCTATGTGGCAGCAGCGTGTAACCATTGTAGAAGCCAAAAATTGGCTACCGAGCTAGATGAACTCTGTGACCAATTAGAATGCGAACTTTAAAAGCTTATAGCCATCATTAAGGTGATTTCCGGAGAATATTTTACCCATTAAAAGTAGGATTTTTCCAATCAAGCAAGCGATTGGATTCGTCTAATGGGTAAGTTCTTTCGCAGAAATCACCTTATACCTATCAACCATAAATTAATCTCCGTAGAGAC
>CAIQND010000534.1 GCA_903873045.1 uncultured Methylococcaceae bacterium
TAAGTATCGGAAAAGCTGATTTGTTTTTTACAATCGATCTCTTTGCATGGATTAATCAACGCTTCGCGCTGTTCAATGGCTTTTGTAGCGGCTAAAATTTTGTCCAGTCGTTCTTGTTTGAATTTCAGGTCTTCCGGAATCTCATACCCGGTTTTATCCTGGTAGGCCTGATCTTCTTCTTGGTCACACCGTTTGGCTTGTGCCACCAAGCCTTCTATTTCTTGGGTTAGTTGTTGTTCTTTTGCTTTTAAATGCTGGTAGCTCATCGCCTTGTGCTTGGAACTATCCGACTTAAATTTAGAACCGTCCAAACTGATATGCCCCAGCGATGCCAGCTTGAGATCCAGGGCAAGTTTAACCGTTTGCTTAAAGCAGTCATGAAAAAACTCGATGTGATCTTTGCGAAAATCGCTTAGCACTCGAAAGTTAGGGCAACCCATCTGGACGATAAACATGAACGAAATATCTTCTTTGCAACGCCGCTCTATCTCTCTGGAACTGAACGTTCCCCGACTATAAGCATAGATAAGAATCGAGACTATCAGCCTGGGATGGTAAGCATGTTGGCCTTTGTCGCTATAAAGTTTTTCTATAGCCGTTGTGTCAAGTTGATCGAAAAGGCGACTATAAATAAAACACTCGTGATCGTCTGGAAGCAAGTCAAAAATATTGCTGGGGGAGAGCAATGTGGCATTAAGCGCGATGGGCGATTTTTTGAAAGGAATATTCATCGGTTGGTGATTGTTTTAGCGTAAGTCACAATTCTACCATTAATTGGCTACATTTTCGGACAGCCTCCTAGGATTAGCAAATCGATAAGAAACATTTATATGTGACTCAGTTAATCAAGCTTAAGCGTCATAAAGGGTTTCACGTTTTGCAGAGTATTTCGGTACTGATGCCATTACTGGCTCAGTTTAATTTGGCCATTAACAACAGTACAAACGCATTGCCGAGGACAGGTTTATCAATCTTCCTTGCTGGTTTAAGACCTCGGCCTTTAGGCCGAAAGGAGCGCCCCGCAACAAGCGAAGCGATGTTGCTTTATCGGGCGCGGATTGGGGAGGGGATTGCAGACCCCTTCCCAATCGTTGGCTTCATCCCAACGGGATGTTTCCTTATTGCTCTGTCGTTATGCTGATGATTTTGTTTGTGCTTTTGAATATGAAAAAGATGCGCAATGTTTCTACGAAGCCTTAGAGAAAAGACTTAATAAATTTAATTTGGAAGTAGCGGAAAATAAAACCCATCTGTTGGTTTTCAGTCGCTGCAAGATAAGAAATGGAGCGAGTTTTAATTTTCTAGGTTTTCCATGACCACGCTCTACCATATCCCCACCGTACTTTATAGGTACTCTATACATGAGACAATATTAGGCTTGAGAAACAAACATTGGGAATTACTGTAGCAGGGTTTGCTATTAGGTTAAATAAAGGCTTATTCATCAGGTAACGGATGTCATTATCATGATTGAGAGCCTTTTTAAATGCAGCTAAAATATAATCATGAACTCTGTCAGTCAAATTACAATGCCTTTTGCCACGGGCAAAGTAGAACTAATAAACGCACTGAATGGAAATTTTCGAGAGACTAATCGCATTCTTGCTGCTGAATTCAAAAGGCTGTGGTTGAGAAATTTATCGGCTCAGAGTGGCAATATTTTGAGGCAACGAATAAACCGCGAAACGGTTGCCACGCCTCAACCTGCCCAGTCCCAATAGTCGCAACTACAAAAGACTGCTAATCGCTTTCATAAAACAAGAAACGCTGCACCCACTCCTGTGAATCGTGAGGATGCGTTTAGGCTAGCATGGGCAGCACGAAAGGGAAAATGGCTGCTCTGGTGCAAGTTTTGTAGTGCGCTTAAAAAATCTGTTGTGCTATCGAATCGTGCAGGAATAAGCTTCGAAAGAAATTGTCGTACCTCCCATTAAACAAGGAGCTAGTTGTATGATTTGGTAGCGATATGAGTTACCGCCCAGCTGAGCAACAAGATTCTTCATTTCTGAAACGGCGCGTTCCTTGCACACTTCTGGATAAGCACCAAATGATGCATTATTGATCTCATCAGTTTTAATTAGTGTGCAACCGTCTGTTGAACCAAGTTCACGTAGAGACCGCGCCGCCGGCGTTTGATTCGTAATACTACAAGCAGATAAGATGCAGTAAACTAAAATCACACAAAGTATTCGTAACATCATATATCCTTTCGCAGGGTTAATTAATTAAAAGGATGTCACTATAAACTCTTAGGTAACTCGCAACAAATAATCCCCCATCATTCTCCTAGCTTTGAGGCTTGATAGTCACATAATATTTTGGCAGAGCTTCATCTCGATTTATTCTATCAGCAATCGTTTTGAATTCTTTCTTAGCTATCTGCACACCTTTTTTGTAAACGGTTTCCACTAGTTTTACCACGGGCGAAACTCCTTTCCAGGTCATGGTTTTTGCCCATTCCACGGTCACTTCAATTGTATTTAACAATGTTCCGCTCCAATGATTTTCAAGAACGCCCCAA
>CAIQND010000535.1 GCA_903873045.1 uncultured Methylococcaceae bacterium
ACATTACTTTTGCCGCACTCTTCGCGTAACGCTTGGGTAAAGCCGCGCAGGGCAAATTTGCTGGCACAATAAACCGCGCCTTTACGGCTGCCTTTTAACGCAGCTTCAGAACCGATAAAAATTAAATCGCTGTTGGCTTTGCGTTTTAAAGCGGGCAGCAAGGCCTTGGTTAAAAAGACCTGGCTGGTAAAATTTATCGTCATCAAGGCTTCTATTTGTGGATAAGAAAATTCTTCCACTGAACCGAATTGCCCGATTCCTGCTGAAAAAACCACCGCATCAAGGTCGGGGAAGGTTTGCTGCAGGTCACGTATTTTTTGCGGTAACGCATTCAGCTGACTTAAATCCAGTTGCACAGAGCTAAATCGTTCCTTGGGGCGGATAAATTTGCGGCAATCGCGTGATGTGCCAATAACCGTGTGGCCTTGTTGCAATAATAGCCGGGCAATAGCGCGACCAATTCCTGAGCTGGCTCCCGTTACCAGAACGGTTCGTTTTATAGTTGGCATGGAAAAAATTTGGCTTCAGATATATAGCGTAATAATTGTTGCGTGCAGTACTGCATCATTTCTTGTTCCAGTTCTTGTTTATAGGAAATCATGCCCTGTTGATTAGCTAACGGGCTGGCAAACAATTTTTCTTCGGGATAAAGTTTATGCACTTTTTTAAAATATTTTTCCGGTAATCTGAAAGCGCCAAGACTAACCGAATGCAACTGATCCAGATTAATGATCGAAAAAACCTGTTCAAATAATTGCCGGTACTGCTGCTGGTAACCGGTCTGATAAATCATCGGATCAAAACGCAAGCCTATCGGCCAACCGTGTTCCTGTAATTTACACAGCGCATCAAGCCGACGCTGCAATGAGGGCGCTTTGGCTTCAACTTTTGTGGCTATTTCATCCGGGTTCAGGCTAAAAGCGACAACGCAGCGGGGAAAGGGATCACGATTTAACAGGCTTCTAACTTGGGTGCTTTTGGTTCTTAATTCCAGCCAGGCATTGGGTATTTTCTCAAAAAACGGTAAAAACTGTTCGGCAAACCGGGTGACCGGCTCCAAAGCCAGGCTGTCGCAATCATAGCCGGAGAAAAAATGCACGGCCTCATCCGGTGTTTCTGCACAGCGTTGTTTGATTTCATCTTGAAAGTCTTCATAATTGACAAACAGCACGTAATTGGCTGATTGATACATGCCTTGTAAAAAGCAGTACCGGCAATCGTATAAACAATTAAGCATATGGGAAAAATAATAATTTTTGTTTGCCCCAATGCCATAGCCGGATGGCACCGGCATGGCAAAATGTTTATATTTTTCTGCCAATATTAATGAAGGTTTTTGTTTTTGTAGTCTAAAATTTTGTGCTTTAGGATTAAAAACTTCGCCATAGCGGCCACAGGTAATTTTTCGGGCTTGCGGAAAACGCGCGGTAATCTCGACAACACGCGGGTGCTGCAAAATACTTTCTTCTATATAAATCGTTTCAATCATTGGCTTTATTTTTAGCAGGTAAAAAGTAAGTATTCACCTCCCCCTTTGAAAAAGGGGGAATGAGGGGGATTTATTTAAAAAATCTCCCCTAACCCCTCTTTTTCAAAGAGGGGGACTGAATAATTACGGTAAAAAGTACCGTAGCAATGCATTTTATAGGAAAAGTCTTGTGATTGTTTACGCTGCCCTCATATAGGTTAAAATACTTTTAACATCACCCACAGATAACGAACATGAATATACAAAAAATTGGTTTTATCGGCGGCGGCAATATGGCGTCCAGTCTGCTTAGCGGCTTGATTGCCAGCGGTCATTCTCCACAGCACCTTTGGGTCTCTGATATTAATCCGGAGACGCTGACAACGCTGGCAAAAAATCTTAATGTTAATACCTCGGCAAGCAATGATGAGCTGATTAATGCCGTTGATGTCGTGGTACTGGCGGTTAAGCCGCAGACACTCAGTTCGGTAGCAAAAAGTGCCTCGCCATTAATTCAGCAAAAAAAATCGCTGGTTGTTTCTATTGCCGCCGGTATTAGCCAGCATAGTTTAAGTCAGTGGTTAGGCGCTGATACGGCGATTGTGCGTTGTATGCCCAACACACCTGCGCTGGTTCTGACAGGGGCGACGGCACTTCATGCCAATGTACAGGTAACGCCTGAGCAACGTAATCTGGCAGAAAATATTATGCGTGCTGTTGGTATTGCGTTGTGGGTTAACGAGGAAAGCGAGTTGGATGCGGTGACTGCCGTTTCCGGTAGTGGCCCTGCATATTATTTTTTGCTGATGGAAGCGATGGAAAAAGCCGCTTTAGCATTGGGCTTAAATGAAGTGACGGCGCGTTTGTTGGTTCAACAAACCGCATTAGGTGCCGCTAAAATAGGGCTGGAATCGTCCGAGTCACCCGAGCAATTACGTAAACGGGTCACCTCCCCCGGTGGAACCACGCAAAAGGCAATAGAAACGTTTGAGCAAGGCGGGTTTACTGAACTGGTTTTTAAAGCATTACATGCTGCACGAGACCGCTCTATTGAAATGTCCAAAGAATCGGAGAATACCTGATGGGATCTAGTTACATGACCGACCCGATTGTTTTTTTAATCGATACCCTGTTTTCTCTTTATATATTGGCCGTATTGCTGCGCTTTTTATTGCAATGGTGCGGCGGTGATTTTTATAACCCAATCTCCCAGTTTCTGGTTAAGATAACCCATCCACCCTTAAAGATTCTGCGCCGATTTGTGCCGTCTATCGGAAAGATAGATACGTCATCGCTAGTGCTTATGTTGTCCTTACAAATGCTTGCTGATGCCTCCATCCTGCTGCTATTGAATGGCAGCATGATTAATATCGGTGCCTTGGCAATCACCTCTATTACCCAGTTAATTTCTTTACTGATTAATGTGTTGGTATTTGCCGTATTTGCCAGAGCACTGCTTAGCTGGATGAATCCGGGGGCTTTTAATGCCGCCGCCTCCATTTTATCAACGCTGACCGAGCCTTTGCTGGATGTCTGTCGCAAAATCATTCCGGGTCTGGGCGGTATAGATTTATCCCCCTTGGCGGCTTTGTTATTGTTGCAACTGGCAAAAATGGTCATTTTGCCGCCACTGCATGAACTAGCCGGTTTAATTGGTTAGAAATGTGCTGATTATTCATCCCCCTCTTTGAAAATGAGGGGGATGTGTTTATTTTTAGTTCGAGCTGACTGCCAACTTACGACCCCTTGCAGACAGTCGCCCCCAATTTTCGAATGCCTGCAGTCTTACGTAAGTAACCCTTCAAAAATCTTTTAACAATGACCATCTATTTTTACTGGGTTGTAGCGATAAAAATGTTAAAAGACTTATAGCAGCCTGTCAATTACAGTTATGCAACAAGCATCTCATTGTTTTAGTAAAAAATATCACCCGTGCTATATTTGATTGCGTAGTTACATTGACGAAGTACCATTATACCTATCACTCATCCTCTCAAGATTGCCGAGATACGCTCTCGAATTGATCCTGATTTAAAAGAAAACGCCACACGTATATTAGCTGCTTACGGTCTAAATGTATCTGATGCTATCCGCTTGTTCTTGCATCAAGTAGTCACTCACAATGGCTTACCTTTTGAGGTTAAAGCACCCAATCCAGTGACCTGTTCAGCAATGGAAGAAGCCGATTCCGGTAAATTGCCTATATTTGCAACTATTCAGGACTTGTTTGATGACCTTGAAAAAGACAGCGCAAAGTAAGCGCACTAATCCCCCGCGCGAATTTACCCGAACGAAAGAATTTCACAAGGACTTATCCTAATACCAGATATAAAGATGGTAGCTAAACTCGGTTAAGTTCTAATGAGCGGACGGTAAGTATATGATTTGTGACTACGATGCGAATCAATTACTTATGGTGAATCATTTTCATACCAAAATTGCAGCCATTATTTGCAGTGACTGCAAAAATAACAGCTTTATTTCAATATCATTATATTAATAAGTGAATAAAATCAATAATGTAATATTTGGCATGACTTGTGCTTTATACATTTTGTAAGCGAATAAAGTATTTGCTGCATAACCTTAAATTTGGAGATAATAATATGTTAAATAAAAAAATTAATTCACTACCCTTAAAAAATATTGCGATAGCTATATCTTTGGTTATTTCTGCTTCAGCAGTCGCAGACAACGATCACGGTAAAAATAAAATTGAAACCCACACCAGCAATCACGTCGAGAATCATGGTAATTTAACTTCCAATAACAAAACCAAGCTCAAGAGCTATTTGACATCTGGCGTTGAACCTTTGACTCAAGGTGAAATTAAATTAGAACAAAAGACCAGTAAAACCGAATTTTCGGCAGAAATTAAAATACCTGTACCTAGTAATGCGCTTGCAGTCACAGATTCTGCGGTTGCCTCTAGTGCAACAATGTTTTTGGTTTTACGTAACAACTTAGGTGTGGATTATGCAGAATGTCATTTAGACCTGAATAACATCAAAACGGTAACCAAAAGAGGAGTATCTAGCGTTATTGCTGAGTATGAAGTCAAGATCAGTGACCGCAATGGTTTTCTGCAAGCAAGTTTGGGTGTTTGCGATGTCGATTTAGCAACAGTTGGCATTCAGAGCGGCATTCCCCTTATCCAATACGGTGACTCTGCTGAAGTTACTATTGATACCAACAATGCAATTGTTGGGCTAGGTAATTTCTAAGCGCTTATTTTATCAATATTCCTTCCTGGTCTAAGACCTCGGCCTTTAGGCCGAAAAAAGCGCACCGCAATAATACACGCAAGCGATTATTGGGCATCCTTCATAGAAACCCAAAAGTAGTTGACACTTTTTTATCACAAAAAATGCTAATAATCTCTGAAGGTCGGGTTAGGCGCTAGCCGTAACCCGACACAGATACGTCGATTTGTCGGGTTACGCAGTCGCTAACCCGACCTACGCGAGGGGTGTTGCAAAAAGTGTAAACCGAGGAATGAAGGATGCCATAATTTCTATGTCGACAGATATAGAGCCATGTAGAAGTAAAGCGACATTCGACCACCCTCACCCCAGCCCTCTCCCG
>CAIQND010000536.1 GCA_903873045.1 uncultured Methylococcaceae bacterium
GAGCCTATCTTGATAATAATCCAATGGGTTCGGCAATAACTGTTTAATGACAGCTTCATTGCCTACTAAAATTAGTTTTAAGTCTGGATTGTTTTTTAAGCAATCCAATGATGCCGGAATAGTGACTTCAGGACCATGATCGCCGCCCATCGCATCAATTGAAATTGTTAAACTCACGCTGATGAACAACTCCGCAGTTATTGAAGGAAGCCGAACCGGATAGGGTTCGGCATAGCATCATGCCAGAGCGGAAAGATTATTAATCTTCGTCGCTTTTATTGACTATTTGACGACCTTTAAAAAAGCCGTCCGGGGTAACGTGATGACGTAAATGCATTTCACCCGTGATGGCATCTTGAGTCAATGCTCTACCTGTTAATGCATCATGTGAACGACGCTGACCACGTCTTGAACGCGATACTTTACTCTTTTGTACGGCCATTATAAATCTCCAGTGTTTTTAAGTTTGGCTAATATGGAAAAAGGGTTTTCAGTGGATGACGGCTCGTCATTCACTATTGGATCTACGGTGTTATCGTCAATTTTTTTGACAAAACAAGGTTGCTGATGCTTTGGAAATGCCGGTAAAGTGAGTAATATCTCATCTTCAATAATATTTTTAAGAGGAATCTTTCCTTCCTCAACTATTAATGGCTCATAGTCTTCGGGCAATCTATCGGCTTGATCTATTGAGGTAACAATGCCTAATTTGATGTTGCAATCAACAGGCCAGCTAACAGCTCCTAAACAGTTTTGGCACTCAAGTTCCAAAACAGCCTTGATATGACCTTCAATTTTGGCCAGCCGCCCTTCCCGACCAAAAAAAAGGTCAACAGTAATTGATCCGGAGTCGTTAACCAGCATAGTTGCCAAACGATCCAGACTGCTTAAGGGTATTTGACCTTTTAACTCACCACGCTTATCAGCCAGGTGCAAGGGGTCTATATATTCGGGTAATCTATCTAACATAACTGCGAAATAATATAGGTAAACCCTAATTCCGTCAAACTCTAAATATAATTCTTCTTAAAATTAAGCCAAAAAGTACACATTGGAAGGTGCTATGAGTGAGTGAGAAACCCATCTGTTTGCGCCCAACTTATTTTTTAAACGCGACAAAATGAAGTTATACTTGGGGTTAATTACTGCTATGAAAAATAAAATGTTCGCAGAACCTGTGCCAGTATTAACCAGACTTTTAAAACTCAGAATTTAGCGACCGAACCCATTCAATAAATATGATAACAGATAAAAAACCCACGATTGGCTTCATAGGCATCGGTTTAATGGGCAAACCCATGACCTTACGTTTATTGAAGGCAGGCTTTAGTGTCAACGTATGGAATCGCAGCCCTGAAAAACTTTCACCCGTGACTGATGCAGGTGCTAACGCGTGCTCATCCATTGCCGAACTCGTCAAAGCATCCGACATCATTTTGTTATGTTTGACGGATACCCTGGCTGTTGAAACGGTTATACGCAATGACATTATGGATCACGGTTCAGCAAACCAGTTGCTGATTGATTTATCCAGCATACACCCCGAGAACACTCGAGAGTTAGCGGCCATGCTGCATAAAAAATGCGGCATGGGCTGGGTAGATGCGCCCGTTTCAGGCGGCGTTACGGGAGCCGAACAAGGCAACTTGGCGATTATGGCAGGCGGTAGCCTGGAAAACATCAATATTGCGCGTGTTGTTCTGGCACCGCTTTATAAGCAACTGACTCACATGGGTGACTTGGGCAGCGGGCAGATCACCAAGATTTGCAACCAAATGATTGTCAGCTGCAATGTGCTGGTTATCGCCGAAATGATCGCGCTGGCCCGGCAAGCCGGTGTCGCTGCCGAGAAAATACCGGAAGCCCTGTCCGGCGGCTTTGCTGACTCAAAACCCTTGCAAATTGTCGGCTCTGAAATGGCAACTGGCACCTTTGAGCCGATAAAATGGCACGTTAAAACCTTATTGAAAGATTTGAATATGGCCGTCGATTTAGCCGTTAATCAAGGCCAAGCCATCCCCATGTCCGGCTTGGCCGCTCAACTTATGCAATTACACGGCAGTCATGGTTATTTGGAACAAGACCCTTCAACCTTAATTAAATTATTTACTAAAAAAAATGCCTAACTTCAGCGCTAATTTAAGTTTATTGTTTACTGAGGTAGATCTTATCGATCGCTTCAAAGCGTCTAAAAATGTCGGCTTTGAAGCGGTTGAAATACAATTCCCTTACAGCCTGAGCGCAGAAACTCTAAAAAACACACTGGAAGAGCAACAGTTAAAACTGGTGTTGTTTAATGTGGATGCCGACGATCTATTACAGGGAGGCGAAGGACTTGCCTGTGTGCCTGAAAAGCAGGCTCAATTCCGCCAGGCAATTACTGAAGCGCTTGACTACGCAAAGCTGTTAAAACCGAAAGCCATCAACGTACTGCCTGGACGATGTTTTAATGAAAAACGAAAACAGAACTACCTGAAAACCTTCAAAGAAAATCTGATTTTTGCTGTTGAGAGCTTTGCCCTCTTGGATATTAAAACAGTTTTTGAAGCTATCAATAGCCACGACATGCCTGGATTTATCATCCATAACGGCCAACAAATGCTTGATATATTGGACGAACTCAACCACCCGAAGCTGTTTATGCAATACGATATTTATCATGCGCAGATGATGGGCGACCAGCCGGATGAATTTATTGCCCGACACGCCAATAAAATCGGCCATATTCAATTTGCAGATTGCCCTGGTCGCGGCCAACCGGGTACTGGACATATTAATTTTGAAAGGATTTTCCAGGCTATTGAAAAGTCGGGTTATTCAGGCTGGGTTGGCGCTGAATATAACCCGGTGGGAACAACATCAGAAAGCTTGGACTGGCTTTGATGAGTAGCTTTAGTCGCCAAGATATTTAAAAACCGGCCATTCATAGTTTTTTTTCATCACAAAGCCATTCTTGAGCCGTCCCTAAGGGACAGAGCTTTCGTTCTTCGTACCTTCAGGGCGATAATCTTTTAAATATTAATCTGCCATTAGTAAGAAATCAGCGCCCTTCTTCTACGTAAGCCATTGATAGTTATTGATCCGACTTTTTCATCTTAGCGTCACACTTAAGGTGCTCTTAAGACTTGCCAAGTTAAAATTACCCCAACGTTAAAACATTAACGTTCAAAACTTGAAGCAAAACAATTGCTTTAAGTCGACGAGACAAAGAATCAAGCGGCCTGGACATAATCCGACACCCCTGATCCTTGTATATATGGCCAACTACTGAACAGGCCATAAATTTTAATTAAAAAAGGCTTTTTATTTATGAATAAACTGATACTGGCAGTTTTTGTTGTTGTTACCTATAGTTATTTTTCTAACCCAATACAATCGGCAGAAGCATCAAGTCGCCACACGACTCACAAGTCAAAAGCTCATACCACCAAGCATCATTCAAAAACTCATCATCAAAGTACCGCTTCATGGTATGGTGCTGATTTTCATGGCAAAAAAACCGCTAACGGTGAAAGGTTCAACATGTATGCAATGACTGCGGCACACAAAACATTGCCTCTTTCATCTTACGCTGAAGTCACCAACCTAAAAAATCATCGTAGCGTTATCGTGCGCATCAATGATAGAGGGCCTTTTCATGGCAAAAGAGCATTGGATTTATCTTATGCTGCCGCAAAAGAACTCGGCATTAGAGGAACCGGTTCAGTACAGATCACTCCGCTAGGACACGACCAAACCTTGGCAATGTTAAGCCAGTAAACCCAACAAACACAATTTACCTTCTTAAACTCAATGGACACTTGCAAGTTTTGTAGGGCGGCTAGCTAAAGCTAACCGCCCTACTATCACCTTTCTTTTCTGATTGATAAGCCATCCAAAATTCTTAACCGCCGCGATAATCACCCGAGATTATTTGCTGTAGTGTTGAAACATCGTGATTGTACAAATACACCCAAGCCACAATCGAATCACCACTGACAAGCTCTATAGAGCATTGCTTGCGACTATATTCTTGGGGCATCGGAAACCGGTCACTACATTCTTCATAGCCATCCAAGCACTCTAATAACGGCTGTTGGTCAAGGATTTTATACAGCTCACCAAAAACCTTATGATTGGCATCACTGGATTCAACAGCACCGGGATAGCCACACACTTCATATAATTTTCCAGACATAACGCCCTCTGAATAATACGCGCAGTAATTGGCTAATAAATGATGCTTGCTTGAAGCTGTTTGTTTACGCAACGTGCCATAAACAAATATAAATTCAGTCGCCACGTAAACTACCGACCTGGTTTTTCAGAGGATAACCAACCAATACGATTACTTATCCGGCTCCGCAACAACGCTTAAATTTTTTGCCACTACCGCACGAACACAGCGCGTTCTTGCCCTGATTAGTTTGCAGACCCACTATACCCATTGATTTAATCACACCATCCAAATAAAACCAGCGTCCATTGATTTTCGTAAAGCGGCTGATTTCATTCATAACGTGTTCTTGATCATCCTGTACGTAAAATGCCTTAAACGCCACCACGCCTTTGCTGTCTTTGACCGCCCCTTTTTTTATCTCGGTAATTTCCAGTCGTAACCAGTCAATATTTTCTCTGGAAAAATCTATCTTCTCAGGTCGTCTGGTTGCATCCCAAGTTTCTTGTAAATAAGCCGCATTGCGCAACACATAGGCCGTATAACGCGACCGCATTAACGCTTCAGCAGTTGCAGGTATTTTTTCGCCGGAATGAAATGGCTCGCAGCATTGTTGATAGGCTATGCCGGAGCCGCAGAGGCAAAGTGTTTGATTGTTCAAAAAGGATTCCTTGTAGCAGCATTACGAGCTTGTTGTTGGGGCTATTTAACTTGTGTAGGTAACTACGCTGTTAGCCATTATTTCAGTTTTTTCTGGTGATTGATAAAACTTTAAGCGCAGACTATCAGCACAAAAATCAATCTCCTGTTTTTGCCATACAATGGAACGCCCCTTATCACCTATTTGCACCTGGCCAAAAACAGCAGGATTTTTTAATAACGTCATTACTCCTTTTTTCAGTAACGCTTTAAAATCGGCAGTAATAACAACATGATCGCTGTACGTTATTTTGATGCTGTAATTATTTGCATCCGGTTTTATTGTTTTAATATGATAAAACATAGAATGACTAATTGCAGCAAATACATTGTTAGTTAAGAAGACGTTATCGTCAGTGGTGATGGTTTAGGTTGTATAAAGACCGCTTTATTGAAGAGCTTTAATGGTTTTCGTGAGCCGTAAGCATCTAAGGCACTGCCTGCTATTCTGCTATGATAATCATCATTTGAAAGTTGGGCGCTGCCTTTTGGATAAGTCGTTACTAAATAAAAGATGATAGTTCCATAACTAAACGCATTAAATATAGCTTCAAATTTGGGGAAAAATTGCTCAATCATAGTGTTAAATTTTTCAACTACTATTTTATATTTTAATTCTTTGGTGTCCTTAACATCTTTTAGCTCAATCAAATATAAGTCGTAGTATTCTTTTTCGATGCAGTTAATTAAAATCAAACAATCGGGTGATGGAGGTGGATTATGCATACGAATGGAATGATAAAAATTATCAGGCTTTAAAATTAAGATTTTATCGCTGTCCAAATCGTTATGAATTAACAGGGAATTATCAAATTCTACTTTGGCATTATTTTCGGTGCATTCATGACACAGCATGCCAAACAACTCTGGATGGTTAATGATTTTATCAAACATGATTAACTGTTGAGTTTATTGATAAGCTCAAGTTTTTCTTCATAAATACTTTCAGCGGTATCGATAAAGTTGTCATCTTCTATACCGTATTCATCGGTATCCAAGTTTCTGGCTACACTGCCTTCCAGCGTACTTTCAAATAGAATAGCTTCAAACTTTTCTTTATCAATTTTATTATCAATGACTAAATTACTCGCTTTGTTAAAAATGTAATTGCTGTGTGAAGTCATCACCAATTTTATTTTATTGTCTTTGACCAGTCGCGCAAAAACTGCCATTAGTTTAACTTGTGTTTCTGGGTGTAAATGCGCTTCGGGTTCTTCAATAAACACTAAAGGCTTTTGTTGTTTTTTAGAAGTACGCTGAATTGGAAAAATATATTTTAAATAAGAAACAATAGGGGATATTTCCGATACCATAGATGACGTTGCTGATAAATCCAATTTTAGTGATGTTTCATTGGGAGTGAAGAATAACTTTTTGTTTTTACTATCGAATTCAACTACACCTTGCAAAATTTCTTTTTCTATATCATTAGCATAATCTATAAAATCATCATGCTTTTTACGAGATGTATTAATATTGGACAAGTGCAAAAAATAATCAGCTACAGGTTCAGAAATAGCAGGTAATTGAATAGATTTTGATATAAAACTTCTATTGTTTGCAAGTTGAGCAAAAATTTGCCCAAAAGCACTTAAAGCTTGATATAAACCAGAACGAGAGGCAGGAAGATAATAAACGTTATTGATTATTTGTAATTCATCAAAAAAATCTAAGACAAGCTTTCCTATAAGCATAAAATAGCTTTTTTCAAAATGCTCTTTTTTTTCATCTGGATAGTATAGAATAATTTGTTTTTCTGTATGCTTTGAATGACGACATGTTTTTATTTTTTTTAAAATAAACTTTTTATTCAAATAGAATTTTGTTATGCCAAGCTCCATGTTTTGGCTTGAACTTTTCTTTAGATCTAATTCGATATTTAACTCAATATCTAAATTAATATTACGCCATGCAAGTGTTATTTTAAGCTCTTCTTTAGTAAATTTATTCTGTAAATTAGATACATCATTGAATGTATTTATTAGAGAGTCATTTAATACTTTTACCAAAAAATTATTTAAATATGAAATTAAATGTTTTTCAACATAATTTGATATATCAATTTCTTTATCGTTATTTTTTTCTACCTTTTCCTCTAATTCTTTTATGTTTAAATTGAATTCTTTATCAAAAAAATAAGGCATTTCATATCTAAATATTCTGAGATCTCTTAATTCTAAAATATGCTTTAAAATTAAATACACCAAAGAAATAGCATAAGATTTACCCACACTATTTTTTCCAAATATAAGATATAAATCCTTTTCAGTATCGAACTGGAAGTATTTAATTGCACCGAAATTTTCAATCGTAATAAGCATATTATTTTTCCAATCAACACCTTTATACCGTATAAAACAAAAAAGGGTGAACACTGTCCACCCTTTTTAAACCGCTTTATTCAGCCGTTTCTTTCTGCTTCATCAACAAATAATCCAGCCACAGATTGGATAATTTTTCCTGCACGGTATTTTGCCGTAAACGTGCATTCAAATGGGCAAAATCGACTTTATCCAAATCCTGATCCTGGTTGTAGCAGGAATAAACAAAGGTTTCTTTACCCGTTTCCGGATCAATATGTTTGCACATACACTGGGCGCAGATGCCTTTCATCATACACTGCATGGGTGAGTTAATTGAACCGACCGCGTGATGGGCTTTATTGAGATACGGTTTTAGCACATCAAAACGGGCGGATTTTACTGCCGCCATCATGCGGTCTGAACCGATCACGATAAGATGATCAACATCCGCCAGTGAAATGGGCTGTTCGCCCAATTCGCCGGTAGCATAAGCCACCATACATTCCAGAATATTACCGACAAAAGTTTTATCTTGCGGACGGGTTGGCACTATTGCTTCTACGCCTTCGCCTTTATCAACGGCCCAAATAATTAAATCAGCGGCCGCTTCAACGTCTTCAACTTTGAAACGGTCTTGGGAAAATTTATAACCCGCAAAATAAATAACCCTGTTACCGGCGGCTCGTAACGCTTTACCAATGGAAAACAGGACGGCATTACCCAAGCCGCCACCGAGTAATAACACGGTTTGGTTAGTGGGTATTTCGGTGGGCGTACCGGTCACGCCCATAACGACCAGCGGATCACCGACTTTCCAGGTTGCGCAAAGACGCGAAGATGAGCCCATTTCCAGTGCAATCAAGGAAATCGTGCCTTTTTCTTTATCGACTTCTGCGCCGGTCAACGCCAAGCCTTCCGCAACCAATGCTGTGCCTTCAACCGTTGGCGCAATGGCTTCATAGTTTTGCACCCGATAAAATTGTCCGGGATGAAACTTTTCAGCGGCCAGCGGTGCTTTTACAACGACTTCGATAATGGTCGGTGTCAATCGGTTAATGGCAACGATAGTGGCTTTGAAGGATTCATCAAAGCGAGCAAACAAGTCTTTTAAAGATGC
>CAIQND010000537.1 GCA_903873045.1 uncultured Methylococcaceae bacterium
AAGGCGAATCCATGCGCAAAAAAATGAATTCCTTGACTCAAGTTGAACACTTGGAGTAAAAATTCACTTCCACCGATGCGTTAGGTTTTAGGTGTTCAAGTTCGACCAGAATCAGTGTTCAAATTAATCAGAATACGCAATGCGTATTATTGGCAATCAATACGACTGGCTTAGTATTGCCGTTTTGAAGGTTGCGGTAATACACGCCCGTCTTGCTAACTCCCCCCGCCGTGTAATTGCCTTTGAACACAATAGTTGAGCCTTGAGTTACCGCAGGCGCACCAGGAAAAACATCAAAAGCCACACTGGGGAACTCGGGCACTTCAAAGAATGAAAATTCTGGAACTGCTCCTAATTTACTTGCACCCGTAATCAAAGAACCGAAGGGATTAGTATAGATGCCTGTCGTACCTACTTTCGTATCTGTACCATCGGGCAACGTGTACCCAAACACAGGTTGATGATTGCCCCGTGTTGCGATCATGGACGAAACCATATCGATACGAGGAAACGACGGGGGTTCTACGAATGCAGAGCTTTGGTTATTGGGATTTGCTACCAATCTCTCACGGTCAAGAATTTTGACTATTGCGCTGCCTTTGTTCATGTCGCGTGTGTAGACACCGTGGACAGGTTCTCCACCTGATCCGCCTTTGCTGCGTGCGCGAAAAACCACCAGATTTTTCTCATTAACAGAGGGCTGATTGTAACTGTTAAATTTTCGACACGGTGGAGAAATCGGCGTTGTTGGTTTGCAATTTGCCGTGGGTATGTAATCGCCATTATTGACCACCGTTTGCCAGCTAAAACTGGGTTGTGGAGGCGGTGATGCCACTGATGTGACAGCCGCTGAGATAGCTAAAGTTGTAACAATAGCCATGGTACAGTTTAGAGTTTTCTTATTCATGATAATGCCCTCATATTGGTCTATTATCGAGACATTTGTGTATGATGAGGTGAGGAACTGTTTACCAATCCATCACCTCTTCGAAAATTGCTTAATCAATGCTTTCTGTATTCGCCATCGGAAAATCAAGTTTCCCGATGGCTGATAAATTTAATCGTATGGGCGATTAAACTTTAGTGCAGTATCTTTACACCACAGAAAAAAAGCATGGTTCAGTGACTACTCAATCACGCTCACTACTATCACTACGACTACGCGGTGCAGTGACTGTAGTCGTGAAAGTCGCCGTATTGTTGGTATTGTTACTATCACCCACCGCAGTGGCTGTTGCTGTCCAAGTAATCGTTGTGGCATAGTTAGGACCGGTGAAAGCATAGATAAAGCTTATACTTTTACCCGCTGCTAACGCATTGAAATTGTACTGAGTAAACAGTTCTTTCCCAGTGCTATCTTTACCAACTAACAGAACACTGCCAGTTGCTGGTGCACCTTTAAGATTACTCACTGTCAATGTACCTTCGCGGGCGGTGTTGCCCACCATGCGGGTTGGCATTTGAAGTTTGCTGGAAACATCAACTGCGGGCAAAGGTGGAAGTGCAACTGAACCTTCACACAGCACAGGTTTGGCATAAGCTGCCATAACTGGATGACTGTGCATGAAGTCAATAACCGCTCTGGCATCATCACTGGCTTGTACAAAGCCGCCGATGTTAGTCATAGCAGGCAAACTCACGAACACCGTGGGTACAATACTTGCTGAGTTGATATAAAACAGCGGACTATTATCAGTTGCGGTAAGACTTTGATGAGGAGTTAAATATTCAAAAAATCCAGGCTGTGGGCTTGAAGCAGGAATGTTTTTCGGAAAAGGCAGATTTCCATGAGTTTGCGAACGCTCATACCCGTAAGCACTGTAATCTAGGAAACATTTGTTGACAGGCTGTACCACGCCTTTGACTTCTTGTTTAATATCAATACAAGTCTTCGGCAATTGAGTGGTGGTAGTGGGTAAATCCAGACCCAAGATCTGATTTAGATAGACCACTAGATCAACGTCAATCTTACCGCCTTTATCGGCTGCTGCACCTAGGAGGCTGTCCGAAAACGCCAGCTAATAATGGTATAATTGCCACCTACACTTAAAACAATCACTGACCGATGAATATTCCTTTCAAACAATCGCCCATCGCGCTTAATGCCGCACTGCTCTCCCCCAGCAATATT
>CAIQND010000538.1 GCA_903873045.1 uncultured Methylococcaceae bacterium
ATTAACGCGGCAACGATGGGCGAATCTGCACCGGCACGGTAGAGTGTCTGTTTAATAGCCAATACTTCGGGTGATGCGGCCGCTTGACGTAAAAATTCAACGACCGGCGAAAACGATTCAAACGGGTGATGCAATAAAATATCGTGGCGTTTAATGGCGGCAAAGATATCTTTGTTACGCCCCAGTAGTGCTGGAACTCTGGGTTTAAAAGGGGGGAACTTGAGGTCGGGTCGATCAACGAGGTTGTTGATTTCCTGAATCCGGTTTAGATTAACCGGCCCATCGACTAAAAACAACCGATCCCTGCTGAGTTCAAAACGCTCCAGTAAAAAGCTTACGGTGTCATCAGGGCACGCAGCATCTATTTCCAGACGCACTTCATCACCATAATTACGCATCGCCAGTTCGCCTTGAACAGCCAGCAATAAATCGTCGATGGCATCATCATCAACAAAGAAGTCGCTGTTCCGGGTAACCCTAAATTGATAACAACCTTTAACCGTCATGCCGTGAAACAATTCACTGACAAAGGCATGGATAATGGATGATAAAAACACAAAATCAGCCGGGCCGCTTTGGGTTTCGTCAACGGGTAATTGAATCACGCGCGGCAAGGCTCTGGGCGCTTGTAAAATAGCCCGTCCGCTATTTCTGCCAAAGGCATCTTTTCCGGTGAGGGAAATAATAAAATTTAAACTTTTGTTGAGAATACGCGGAAAAGGGTGGGCGGAATCAAGACCTACCGGCGTTAAAATGGGCAATAACTCATCATTAAAATAATCAGACAGCCATTTATGTTGCGCTTCAGTCCAATCATTACGGCGCACAAAGCGAATATTTTCATCACTAAGCTTGGGGATTAAAATATCATTAAGCACCTGATACTGTTCATCGACCAGTTTATGGGCATGAATGGAAATTTGCTCCAACTGTTCTTTGGGCGTTGTGCCATCAGGGCCAATGGCTTTAGGATCAATAGCGACCATTTCCAGTACGCTGGCAACGCGAACCTCAAAAAACTCATCCAGATTTGAACAGGAAATACACAGATAGTTAAGCCTTTCAAGCAGAGGGACGGCTTCATTTTTTGCCTGTGCCAAGACCCGTTTGTTAAATTCCAGCAAGCTCAGATCGCGATTAATATAAAGCTCTGGTTTTTTGAGGTTTATGGGTTCTTCAGTTGCGGTTATGTCCATTTCTTTCCTTAAATTATCGGGTATAACACCGGTGATAAAAACATGTCGGTCACTGATTTTCTGGCTATGCAAGTCTACACTTAAGTCAGCCTGTGCCAGCTGTGCATTAATTTCTTTTAGGCTAAAAGCGGCCAGTAAAGAATTATAAAAATCCCGTTGCAGAATCTTAGGTTCATTGGCGGCATAATTATCAACCATCATTTGCGCTGACTTAACATTAGCGGGACGCAATAAATCCATAATGATGATGCGCGTACCCGGTCGGGAATAATTTTTTATGGTTTGCCAAAGTACCTGAGGATCGGGCAAATGATGTAAAAGACTATTACTAAAGATTATCTCATAGCCAGGTTGCGGTAATATGACATCAGGCAACATAGCCTTTATGAAGCTTATCCGGCCTGCCAAGTCAGGCGGCAGGGCAGATTTTGCATAAGCCAACATGGACTCGGAGCCATCAATGGCATGGACTTTACTTAAAGGAAAGGCGTTGGCAAAGCGGCAACTGATATCGCCTGGGCCACAGCCCAAGTCCAGTGCAGTCCCGCTAAATTCCGGATCATCAATAAAGGTTTTTAGCTGTTGTATAAAGTCATTATGCGGGACTTCAAAATCGGCCTCGGCGTAAGCTTTTACTTGGCTTTCATCTTCCATTAATTCAGGTTCCAGCAAGCGTTTCATGCTGTAAATCCTCTGTTTCCCTGTAAGCCGCCGGTATGGACAGCGATAAGTCGCAGGCCTGGTTTAAACGTGTGTTTTGTTATCAAATCGTAGAGTGCGTACATCATTTTTCCGGTATAAACAGGTTCAAGAGGGATGTTGGTTTTGTATTCAAAATCGGTAATAAAGGCCATCAGTTCAGGTGTCGTTGTGGCAAAACCACCAAAATGATAGTCCAAGTTAATATCCCAGTGAGGAGCGCCTGGTCGTGGTAATAAGGCTTCAACATCAGTCTTTAAAAAACCGGCATTTTTTAAAGCCGCAAAACCCGACACAAACACTGACTTTGGAACGGCATCAATAATACCCGCTAACGTTGCTCCGGTTCCACAGGGTACACAGAGAAGGTCATAAGGGATAGCTATTTCGTTAACCAGTTCTGCGACACCTTTTAACGCCAAGGCTTGTGCCCCGCCTTCCGGTAGCCAGTATTGCCCAGGTTTTAAGCCGGGTAAATCATGGCAGCCTTTATAGTGCCGCAGACCTCTATAAGCAGAACGGGAAACAAACGTAAGTTCCATACCCCAGTTTTGCAAATCCAGTAAAGTGGGCGTTAGCGTGTCCGGCTGTTCGCCGCGAATAAAACCCTGTGTTTTCAAACCTAAAAGTTTACCTGTATAAGCCAGTGCATGTAAATGATTTGAATAAGCACCGCCCATACTGATAAGCGTATCGGCTCCTAATGACAGTGCTTGCTCAAGGCTGTATTTAAGTTTGCGCCATTTATTTCCGGAAATAACAGGATGTAGCAAATCATCACGTTTCATCCATAATTCAAGTTGATATTCATCCAGCAGCGGGTCATCAATTTTTGTTAGAATTGATGGCTTAAAAGTTTTTTCCAGTTTATCCAGTTCAGGGTGCATTTATGTGTGGACGTTTTAACTTAATAGCAACAAAGATGCAGATTATGGAGCATTTTTGCTTGCAGCGCTTGGCTGATTATCAGCCTGACTATAATATTCCACCCGGACAAAAAATAATAACGGTCGTAAGGCTGGAAGATGGCAGTAACAAAGCCGTCAACTTGTACTGGGGATTGATACCTTCCTGGAGTAAAGACCGTAAGATATCCAGTCATTTGATCAATGCCAGAGCGGAAACGCTAACCGAAAAACCGTCCTTTAAAAAGGCTTATCAACAGCGACGTTGCCTGATTCCGGCCACCGGATTTTTTGAATGGCAAAGCACGGAAACCGGCAAACACCCCTACCATATTCATCAGCCGGCATCTGCCTTGTTTGCTTTTGCAGGGCTTTGGGAGCATTGGGAACATCAGCAAGAAAGCGTTTATTCCTGCACCATTATAACCACCGCCGCCAACGCTAAAATAGCGCCCATTCATGACCGAATGCCGGTTATTATCACCCCTGATTTTTATGACCGCTGGCTGGATAAAACAAACACCGCTGTCGAGATGGCTGATTTTTTAGCCGCTGATGGTTATAAGGCCATGCAGTTAACCCCGATTAGCACTCGAGTTAATAACCCTCTGCATAATGACGCTGAGTGTTTAATTTGAATTTACGGCAGCTGTCAATGCCTTCGAGATATAGCCAACCGATCATAAATGGTTTCTTCTAAGCGGGACGGGGTTTGCAAACCTCGACTGGCAATAATTCTACAAACCCAATTGAAAACTCAGGGCATCAATAATTTCAATTCTGACATCCTCATTTTTTATGATGCCGATTTTTTTAATCAATCGTTTTTTATCAATGGTTCGAATTTGATAACAAAGAACGGCTACCAACTTAACACGGGACAGACCTGACAGGTTTTATAAACCTGTCAGGTCTAACTCCAGTATTTTATAATGGCTAAAGTGGGTAGCCGACAGGATCACCACGAACGGCTTAATTTTATTTACTGTATTCAGATGAAATGTGCCGGTCGGGTTTGTAAACTCCGACCGGCTTTGGGAGACCCTGCAAATCACTTATATTGGCTACTTGGCTGCTTGTGGCCCAGGTACTTTTCCCATAAAGGTTTTCAAAATAGCCAAATCTTTAAAGTTCACTTTGCCATCGCCATCCAAGTCGGAGTTGGGGTTAGGGATTTTCTTCAAGAACTGGGCTTTCATTAAGTTAAGATCGGAGTTATTGACTACAAAGTCGTTATTCAGATCTGGATCACAGAGATTGCCAAAGCTGTCACCATCGGTGTCGCGCTGATCTGCATTTGGCTTCAACAGGCAATTGTCAATAACATCACCCTTGCTGTCGCTATCGGCATCAAAAACATTCATGGCGACCATTTGCGCACCAATGTAATTGCCTATATCGCCAGGCACCGGATTTGAGTCACTCACTGGCAGCACCTCGTTATTCTCTGGATCAAATTCGCCTGCATATTCGTAGAACTCGTAACGGCGGGTAACTGATTCATTACCATGTGCCATAGGCTGTCCAGCAAGATTGGCTTCAAGTTTGTCTCTTCCTCCAGCCAGCTTCTTGGGGTCAATGGTTTTTTGCAAAAGTTGCCATTCTACTTCAACCTCGGACGGGTCGTTGGGCACTTTCGCATTGTCAGTGACCAAATCTTGGAGATCACGAGGACTCGGCGATTCGGTAGTGAACACCTTTACCCACATGGCTTCACCATATTGATAATTAGCTGGTTCTGGCGCTTCGGGTACTTCGATCTCCACTTGTACCACCGGCTGTGGCGGCACGGCTACTGGCGCAACAGGCAGTGCACCTACAACAGGTGCGGGTGGCTGTGGGATTTGTGCGGGTTGGGCATTCACGACGAAAACAGGCGCAGGAATACTGACTGTGTCAGGTAGGCCGGTGGCAGAATCAAGCTGGTAGGTCAAATTGCCAGGTGTAACGGGATCAGCCACCAACCAACGGTAAATTGTTTTGGTTGGATTGCCGATAATGCCCAATCCGTAGTGTTCACAGCCACTGGTGTTTTTGGCATTCGGCATTGATGTGCATTGGTGTCCGGCAGTGGTCATGGTTGGAACGGGGGCAACCGGTGTCGCATTTAGAAATGTATGGGTAACCGGGTTGTACTTACTTTCATAACGCACCTTAACTACGGGCTTGCCGTTTGCATCTACGGAATCCACAAGGCGCGGAGTACCGTAGCTTTGATAATCAAAGGTATAAGTAATCTCTTTGCTGGTCAAGCCATCCAGTTCTATTTCAAAACCGTTGCAAGGCTCAGTACTGTTGTTGACTACATCAAAATTGCTTAACGAGCCAAAATAAGTCACGGCATGGGCAGGGATGGCAGTCAGACAAAAAAACGGCAGTGCCAAGCACGAAGCTGTACTTAATCGGCTGATCAGGCTCGGTCGAAAAATGCTGTATTTAGATTTCATAAGTGTCTCTAGTGGTCAAATAAACTAAAAAATAAGAACTATCCAGTATTTTTTGATGCTACGCTTGTTTAGCTTTCGATTTATAAGCCATTCCAATTAAACCACTCAGCATAAGCCAGGCAGCGGCAGGTAAAGGTACTGCAGATGGCGTGACGGTCAAGTTAGCAGTGGTGTAAGCGGGGGATTGAGGCGTTCCAGAGATTGAGAAAAATCCTCCGGCATCAATGCTGTCTATCAGTGATAAAGTGTAATTTCCGTCTACCAGAGTATCGAACACTAAGGTGCCAACTAATGCAGGGCCTTCTAATCCATTGTTAACATCTCCGAAAGTAATCCCGTCAAGACTCTTACCATTCGTGTTAACAAAGGGCTCATTGATTAAGAAAGTATCGCCCAATATTTCCGGTGTGTATGAATTAAAGCTGAGTTGGTTACCGTTAATAAAGTTATCAAAGATTACGTCAACACCCCCCCCCAGCGTAGAGTCTCCGGTGAAGTCCATCCATAACTCAAAGGTCGCCTGCGAACCAGCAGTGACCGTTGAGTTAATGGCAGTTAAAGAGAGAGTTCGCAGCTTGCGAGCCTCCGATTGAGCTTATGTATACAATAAGACCAAATATCACGCGAACAAGAGCCAGTCGATTATTTTTCATTAAATATCCTGCATGGTTTTTTACTAAAGTTAAAATATTCAGTGTTTTTTTATATAGTTTTTAAATGTCGGACAGAGATGAAGGCTATTAAAAAATTACTTCTATAAACAGTTAATATTAATAAACCTTTTTAAAAAAATGGTTAATGTGCTTGGTTGTTATACGGGGCAAAGCTTAATTGAACCTTAAAATAGCCAGATTAGGTACTTGTTTTTTTACTGATTGTAACGGATTATGGGGGCAAGTTAAATATGACATGTGATTGATTTTGTTAGATACCATATACTTGGTTACAACTAAAATCATGGTGTGTCTCATGAAAACGAATTTACGCGAAAAATGCTCCATTTGTATTC
>CAIQND010000539.1 GCA_903873045.1 uncultured Methylococcaceae bacterium
AAAGGCGAATCCATGCGCAAAAAAATGAATTCCTTGACTCAAGTTGAACACTTGGAGTAAAAATTCACTTCCACCGATGCGTTAGGTTTTAGGTGTTCAAGTTCAACCAGAATTAGTGTTCAAATTAATCAGAATACGCATGGATTGCAAATTGTTTTTTCTTTAAATAAAAAAGGTATATTTATGATTAACAGAAAATTAGCTATTATTATCGCTCTTCTTTCAACCACAACCGTTCAAGCTCAAGTACTTGATTTTAATAGTGCTCAAACAGGATTCTGGATTAATACATCCACTTCAGATGGTTTTACTGAAACAATGGGTAACAACATAGATGGTAATATAGCAATAAACTATGGTTCTGTAGATGATTCCTGGAATGGTAACGGCTCCAATAACTTATTGTCATGGACTAACGGTGGTTTACAATCAGGCTTTATCTTGACTGATAACAATCCCATTAATACATTCAGCGTAACCTCGTTTGATTTCGGAAATGGGTACACTTCTGGGGATATGCCCGTCACATCTCTTGAAGTGATTGGTACACTATTGGGAGGAACCCAAGTTAGTGAAACTTTTGTAAGTGGATGGACATCGAATGGTCTATCTCAGATAACTTTAGAATCAGTATTCACCAACCTTACTTCTTTGCAATTTATCGCTTTTGGTGCCAATAATAGAGCTACATTCGATAATATAATAGTGGTTAATCAACCATCTGCAGTACCCGTACCTGCCGCAGTCTGGCTATTTGCATCCGGTTTGTTAGGTTTGGGCGCTTTACGTAAAAAAGCGCAAGCGTAATTTCACCTAATCTAGCATGACACCATGACAGCCCTCGCGTCACGGTGACCCAAAACTAAAGCCATCTCATCTGAGGTGGCTTTTTTTATGCTGTGTTCTGTTGCCAGTAACATCAATGGGGGTGGATTGAATTGATTTTGAGTCCATTGGTTCTTGCAAACCCCGACCGGTATGGGAGAACCATTCTGTCCATTTGCAGCCGCTGTTTTCCGGGAAGCGAAACGGACAGTGGAGTGGTGGAAAATAGTTCTCAGTAGCGCAAGGTGTAGATGTTTTCATGAAGCGTTCTTTGCGTAATGAAAATGTCGAAGCATTATGAACAGCGTCAAGTCATTGCGAGCATGATTCTGAATACCCCTTGTTGGGTGTTCAGAGAATAAAGCAGGACATCTGAGACCGCCGGAAGGCATAAAAGTAGAGTAATTTTTGTCTTGTCACCAGCAGGAAGCCCGTGACAAGGTTGTTAGAAAATAGTGACTCCCCGAAAAGATTGGTACGTCTCCATCAGCTCTATTCTGAGTAGGAAGATCACATCCTTTTTTTAATATTGCTATTTCAATAAGTGAAACTTCTGGATAATTTTTCTTATTTCTCAAGAAGCTCATAACATTATTTCCAATTCCTTAATCATTTAACCCCCCTTAATCTTGATAAATTAAACCATTCCTTGTTCGAGATACTCAGACAGTTTGATAATTTGTGTTTTTTCAAACGGATTCAGCACCAATAAATCTTTATCACCTGTTAGTAGAAAATCAGCCTGAGCATCTTTAGCCAAGGCAAGCAGATAATCATCTTTGTGATCTCTACAAAGTTCGACAACAGATTTAAGATTAATAACGGTTGATGACTGTTCCACCAATTCAATCGCTAGCAGTATCCTTTCAGAAGAAAGATACTTTTTAAATTTATACCGTTGCAAAGTTTGCTTAAGCTCCTCAAGTAATTCACTACAGATGATAATTTCCACTTCATCTTGCAAAATAATGGCTTGAACCCGTTTCTCCATATTAGGGCTAATAAAAGCACTGACCCAAATGTTTACATCAAAAATGATCTTTATATTATTTTTCACAGCGTTCTGCTCGAACTGCTTTTACTTCGTCAATAATTTCTTGCTCGGAAATGTCAGGCTCAACAGTAGGCATCGTTTGCGCGAATTGATTCCACTTTACCGCCAAAGCTTGCTTCTTAATATGATCGGCAATCGCTAATTGTTGTTCTACAGAAAAACGGGCAACAATTTGATATAACTGTTGCAACGATAAGTTATTATTTTTTAATGATATTTGCATGGCCTAGCCCTCTTTAGTTTAACTTAATAATTTACCATTGAAGCCAATTACGCAGTATTCGGCGGGTGTGATTAAAAGTGCGGGGATTGTGTAAAATAGCCTTATTTGTCTTGACATAAATTATGAACCCGAATAAAGAACAGCACTTGATCAACCGCCTAAAGCAACATCCAAAACTACTTGACCGAATGGAAGCATTGCT
>CAIQND010000540.1 GCA_903873045.1 uncultured Methylococcaceae bacterium
ATGTCAAACATTTCATATGGGTGATGGAACGCCAATTCGGTGTATGACGCTTCGCTTATACACCCTACGTACTATGAAATACACAATGCGTAAATTATACCATTGATTTATAATGATTATTTTATTATATTTTAATCTAGCATGCAGGATTTAGGTGATAGTCTATATAACGATGAGCGCAGAAAATGAGAACCATAAAAGCTTACAATGCTGCCTTATCCCACCTTAATTGGTATTTGACAAATTCACAGGAGCTAAACTCTGCCTATTCATGAGATACTTAAAACCAATATCGAACCATCACTATAATCAATTAACCGAGAAATTTATGACTCCTTATATGTACACCTCCTCAGTACCTGTTTTCAAACAACTATTGAACAGCCTAAGTGCTATCTTGATCAAGGCTGAAACACTGGCTATTGAGAAAAAATTTGAGTCGAAAGTATTACTGGATGCGCGACTCTTCCCTGATATGTTCCCCTTAAGCCGCCAAGTGCAAATTGCCACTGATTTCGCAATGAGCGTGTCAGCGCGATTAGCCGGTGTTGAAGTGCCAGCATATGACAACAATGATCAGAGCATTACTGAGTTGCAGGAACGCATTAGCAAGGCCTTACTATTTATCGACAGCCTAACACCTACGCAATTTGAGGGCAGTGAAGCTCGTGAAATCATCTTACGTCCGGGTACGCCCAAAGAGAAAACATTACTGGGTCACAATTATTTGTCCAACTACGGATTGCCGCAATTTTTCTTCCATGTCACCACTGCCTACGACATTTTGCGACATAATGGCTTGGAAGTTGGCAAAGGCGATTTTATGGGCGCTTATTAAGACCGTTTAAAATTAGAGAGCCTGGAGTACCTAATGACTTCAGGCGTTTATTTAATCACTGTCATTTCAACGATAGCGAATGTAAATTGCTTGTGGCTCCGGCCAACTTTCGCTAACCTAAAAGGCAATTTTCATGACTACATCGGATAAGACAATTGAGCTTAAAAACTTAATTGAAAATGGTCTGTTTTACGGGCAACGATGGACAGTGATGAATTGCCGGTTTATCAAATAAGACGGGGTGCAATCAAGTCATAGCAATATGAAATGGCGCGACATCAAACATTTCATGTGGGTGGATGAAACCCCAATTCGGCGTATGACGCTTCACTTATACAGCCTACGTGCTAAAAAAAAGCAGTTGCAGACCACACAGAAATTAGGGATCACAAAGAATTAAAGCATTCTGAGTATCCACTTTAAATCCCCGGGTAAAACTTGGTATGTAAAAAATAAAATATTTTAAAATTAACTGCTTAATTATTGCTAACATTCAATTTACCCGGCTTTTTAAAGTAGATACCATTCTGTTTTGGAAGCCGGACGGTGCAGCATATTCCCTTCTGCTTGGTCTATTGTATGGTTCAAAGATAACGGTAATTTCAAAACGATTGATACTACGGCGTACATAAATAACCTTCAAAACTTCAAGCGGCACCGCGAAGTTCTTCCCCAACACCTGCGGAAGTTCGAGCGGACAGCCTATCATCAAGGCATCCGGTAGCTAGAATGGCTTGCCCCAATACCTGTATGACCGGTACTGAAACACTGTTACCGATCAATTTCATCCATCTTGATCGTGATTCAGGCAACTCAAAATCCTTTGGAAAACCTTGTATCAGACAGGCTTCTTCCTTGGATATTTTCCTAAACAGCTTTTTATGGAAAATCTCGTTCAGAAAGGCTTGCTTGTAATCATGGTCGTTCTCCGCATTAACATCTTTCATAGCAACAAAGTCATTGCTGTCACTCGCCACTAAAGTGGGAAATGCTTGAGACTTGGGCAGAAAGACCCTGTTGACACCTTCAATACCCGTGCTGATTTTAGTGTACCTAAACTCATACCTGACTTCACTACAGTCCAACACATTTTTGGCTATCAAAGAATCCAGCACTTTTTCAAACGGAATCCGTGCTTTTTTCAATTCACAGCATTCCTTCAAGGCATCCAAGGTAATTTCTTCTGCTGACACATGTTGCAGCACCAACTGCTCACCCTTATCCAGCATCAGACACTTATGCGGTTTGAACCTATAGGCATAATCAACCTTTTTCAGTATGCCCAAAGCCACCAGATTTTCCAGGTCTTCCGCTTCGATAGTGCTATCAAGCCTCTGAAAATGGGCTAGGGACAAGGGATTGCCGTCCAACCTGCCATACGTCCGTTTGCGCCTGTTTTTTAGCAGCAAGTAGCAGATATGCTGTTGCCTTTCGGTGGTTAGAATCAAATCCCACGAGTGGATGGTGGTGGGGCCGTTCCGGATGTCGTTGAACAAAAAGAAATCATTCATGCCATTGGTTTTGCGGTAGCGTTTTTTGTCCGGTATCGGGTCGCCAAAAATATCTGCTGTTTCGCCTAAGCCAATGCTCTCAGGCTGTTTTTCCCCGCAATCTTGTAAGACATCAATCAGTTTTAGGGTGCTTTTATGAGGTGTTGGGAAGCGGAACTTCCGTAGGTGTGCCTCATGCAAAAACCCGACGATGTAAACCCTAATCCGGTCTTGCGGCACTCCGTAATCTGACGAATTCAACACAAAATGTTTGGCAAAATAACCCGCTTTACTAATCCGATCCAAGATAAAGGATAGTGCGTCATGGTTTCTAGGATCGGCCAGCCCTTTCACATTTTCAAAGATAAAAGCTTTAGGACGTGATTGATTGAGCAGGTAAAGTGTGTCGTTCCAAAGCTGCCCACGATCATCATCAAACCCCCGATTTTTGCCGGCAATAGACCAACTTTGGCAAGGTACACCCGCCGTCAAGATATCATGGGCGGGCAGGTTTTTGACCTGAGTGATGTCACCCAGATTCAAACGGGCATCCTCGCCAAAATTGGCACAATAAGTGTTAATAGCGTCATTGTGTATCTCACTGAAACTTACGCATTGACCGCCGAGATGATTTAAGGCGAGCCTAAAACCACCAATTCCTGAGAACAAATCGATGAAAGTGAATTGTTTTTTATTGATGTTAATCATGTTGTATTCATTTGAGGAAAAAATCTTCCGCATCGGATGGAGGTTCTATACCTAAAAATTCACGGTAAATCCTTTCCCTATAGTCTTTCCCCAGCTTGTTAACCTCATTGACAAAATTGGCGTATGTCCCACTGCCGCCAATAAAATCCCAGAATTCATCGCCGATCAGAACGCAAGGATCTGCACACATATCGAACCACCGCTGAGGAAATGCCCATTTGTAGTCTTGCTTCTTTGGCCCGTATGGATTATAGGGCAGTGCGTAATAAGCCCCCTCAACTTGCACTGGCTCCATACTCAGTAATTTAAACATTTTTTCCTTGCTGACCTTGGTCTGATCGCTATTCGGTAACGGCCCTTTCAATTCAAAAGCATAACGTTCACCTGTTGTGGAGTTGCTGACATAAATGTCACAGACCACTGAAACGGGGATCGGGTTGCCCTGCCCTGCATTAATGTAGGCCAATTCATCCTGCCAGTTTGGGAGAAATTTATCTTGCCCTTTCTGACTATGCTCCAATCTGTTCAGCACTTCTTGTATTCTCCGCAGCCGTTCGTCACCAATATTACCGGTGATAACGTAACCCATTGCACACTCGCCATGTTTTACTTTGGCGACAACTTGAGCCAACTTCTCCCAAACTTTGCCGAAGGGAGTGACAAAACGCCTTTCAAAATGAGAACCTTTAAAAATTTCATCAGGAATCAGAGCCGCATACAGTGGTTTTTGGGAATGGTGTTTTTCTTTTATGAAAGGGTCTTCAACTAATACTTTGTTCATCACCCGGTTCATCATCGTGTTAATGACTTCCTGAATAGCCTTGGCAACTCTGTCTTTATCAGTCATTATTGGGCTTTCCCCTTGGTGAATCCCTTTTTAATCCCAAAGTTTGTCTGCGCTACAGAGTACATATTCAACTTTATATAAAACTGCCATTATAATCAGGAGTAAGCCAATTGACTATAAAATTGATGAAAAGTGATAACTTAGGCCGATTGCTGGAAACTTCATGATTGACCGTATCGACAAGGCAACCCGTTCACGCACGATGGCGGCCATCCGCAGTAAAGACACAAAACCGGAAAAATGTGTGCGCTCTGCATTGCACCGACAAGGTTTCCGTTTCCGCCTGCATAACAAAAAACTGCCCGGCACACCTGATCTCGTATTGCGCAAATACCACGCCGTCATATTCGTTAATGGCTGCTTCTGGCACCAGCACCAAGGCTGTAATTCGGCACATCTCCCTAAAACACGGCAGGAATTCTGGGAGAAAAAGTTCACCCGAAATGTGGCGCGTGACCAGAAAGTGCTGTACCAACTCAAAGTGCTGGGTTGGCGGGCGGCCATCGTCTGGGAGTGCGGGTTGAAGAAGAAAATAAGGGGAGCAACCTTGCAACACTTGGCTGCATGGCTCTGTAGCGGTGCCGAGTACTTTGAAATGCCAGTTTATGATGAATTCAGCGAATTATAATCGGCCAGTCGCTTTGCGGAAAAATGCAATGACAAATTCATGTTTAGCAAAGCGGAAATCCGGAAACCATCAATCTAACATTTTCAACCCACACAAAAACACTTCAACCCGTTCTATAAAAACACCCGGCTGTTGCACATGCAGCCAGTGTCCGGCATTGACAATAACACTCAGCGTGGCCTCCGGAAACAATGTACTTATATCTTCCTCTGTAACATAGTTTGACTCTTCACCGGCCAGAAACAACGTTTTTCCGGTAAACGGTGTGAGTTGCTCAACAGCGGGAAAGGCGATGATATTGGGAGCCGTGTTATAAAAAATATCCAGATCAACGCGCCAGCAATAAGCGCCGTCTTTCAGGATAAGGTTTTGCAGTAAAAACTGGCGATAACCGAGTTCGGGTATAGCGGTAGCCAGCAGTAATTCGGCTTGTTTACGATTGTTGATTTCGGGTAGCGGCAGTGCTTTTAAGGCCTGAATCAAATGGTTAAAACAGTGTTTATAATTGACCGGGGCAATATCGACCACGATCAGTTTATCGATACGCTCTGGATGATTCAAGGCAAACCACATTGCCACTTTACCACCCATGCTGTGACCCAGCACACTGGCGGTTGTTAAGTGGTGGGTATCCATAAATTGCAACAGATCCGCTGCCATGGACGGATAATCCATGACCGGATGATGCGGCGACGCGCCGTGATTACGTAAATCCGGCACATAAACATGAAACGTGGCGGCCAGTTTTTCGGCTATCTGCCGCCAGTTACGCGAGGATGCAAAAAAACCATGCAGAATAATCAGTGGCGCAGCATCGGGATGCCCCAGCTCTTCAAAGGCTAAATCGACTACACCAGTCATATCGCCGTCATTCCGGCAGGGAGAGCGAAGCGAGGGTTGGCCGGAATCCAGAACGCAGGGATGTGAAAAACCGCTCAAAAAATAGTTTCATGTGGCAAAAAATTAGTTATATAGACATTGCCATCCATGGCCTCTGGATCTCGGCAATCCCTGCCGAGATGACGGTTTGTGTTTGGCACCGATTACATTAAACAATAATAGCGAACAACACGCCCATCAAGCCGCCAAAAAATCCGCCCCAAACCACCAGCCAGCCTAAATGCTCATGAATGATGGCTTGCACCATTTCTTTAACCAGTTGCGGGGTTAGTTCATTCAGACGCTTATCAATGACGGTTTCAATTTTGTCGATAATATCGACGCCAATTTTATGGGCATCCAACCCTTCCTTTAGCGCCGCTTTAAAACGGTCTGACTCAATCATGTCGACCAGGGTGATTTTTATCTTTTCGGTAAAGGGTTCTTTTAAGGGTGCCAAGGCATCCGGGCCACCCATCATGACCAACATGCCGCCAAAAGAAGATTCCATAATGGAGGAAACCAGGCTTTCATAAATTCGGTCGTAGTCAACGGCATTTAAGAAAGGTTCCAGATTCAACATCTTACCGCCCTGCCCTTCCTCTGTTTCAATAAACTGCTCAATGTTTTGGACAGTAAAAAACTGTTGCATCATCAGTTGCTTGATGGAAAGTTTAAATTCTTCAAAGCGATCCGGTATCACCCCGGAACCGTACAAATACGGCACCTTCTCAAACAGCATATAAATAGCCAGCCAATTGGTAAAGGCGCCGGACAGCGCAAAAAAACCAACAGAGGTGATTAAACCCGGCACTACGGGACTGATAGCGCCCAAAATAATAATGGCAACCGCAACAAGATTGGTAATAATGCTTTTATTCAGAGGTTTTTTCATCGTTTTTTAATATAAAGATCAGTAATGGTGCCTTCAATCATTTCGGCTGTTAGCCCCAACGTTTCAGACAAGGTCGGATGGGCATGAACGGTTAAGGCAAGATCTTCAACTGTGGCACCCATTTCCAGTGCCAACACGGCTTCGGCAATCAATTCACCCGCATTGGTTCCCACAATACCCGCACCCAGAATACGTCCGGTTTTTTTATCAGAAAGCAATTTGGTCATGCCTTCTTTACGGCCAATACACAAAGAGCGGCCACTGGCTGCCCACGGAAAAGCGCCTTTTTCATAGTCGATGCCTTGGGCTTTGGCATCATTTTCAGTCAAGCCCATCCACGCTATTTCAGGATCGGTATAAGCAACCGAAGGAATCGTCAACGCCTGCCACTCGGTAGCCAAGCCTGAAATAACTTCGGCGGCTATTTTACCTTCATGCGTGGCTTTATGCGCCAGCATGGGATTACCCACCACATCGCCAATCGCAAAAATATGGCTTACATTGGTACGCTGTTGTTTATCCACCGGAATAAAGCCGCGCTCGTCGATAGTAATACCGGCTTTATCAGCACCACACAAATGACCGTTGGGTCTGCGTCCTACGGCAACCAACACTTTATCGAACACCTCGGATTCCGGCGCTGATTGTCCCTCAAAAGTGACTTTTAAACCCTCGGTTACCGCTTCAATACTTTTAACACACGTGTCCAGAAAGATATTGTCATAGTCTTTTTTGATTTTTGTCATCAGCGGCCTGACCAAATCCTTATCGCAACCGGGGATGATTTGCTCCTGCATTTCAACAATTGTGATTTTACTGCCCAGTGCGTTATAAACCGTTGCCATTTCCAGGCCAATAATACCGCCACCAACAATCAACAGTTTTTTGGGAATATCTTCCAAGTTAAGCGCATCGGTTGAGTCCATTAACCGTGGATCATCATTGGGAAATGAAGGGATTTTTACCGGCTGAGATCCTACCGCAATAATAGCCTGTTCAAAGTCAATCAGTTGTGAATCAACCTGAACTTGTGTGTCGGACACAAACTGGCCTGTGCCCTGAATAACGGTGACATTGCGCTGTTTTGCCAACGCTGCCAAACCGCTATTGAGCTGGGCGCTAACCTTGTTTTTCCAATCACGCAATTGCTCCAGATTAACCTCTGGCTGAACAAAGTTAATGCCTGCCGGACTTAATTCTTTCGCTTCATTGAGCACATTAGCGACATGCAACAAGGTTTTTGACGGGATACAACCGACATTTAAACAAACGCCGCCCAATACCGGATAACGCTCAACCAAGGTAACCTGTTTACCTAAATAAGCCGCGCGAAACGACTCTGTATAACCGCCCGGGCCACCGCCCAGTACCCAAACTTGTGTATTCAATTACACACCTTACTTGTTAGTCAGTTGAATTTAGCCCATTAGTAAACGTGTCATGGGACATTGGGAAATTTTTTAATTATTGGCAATCAGCACTTCTCGAAAAAACAGTGCGACTGATGCCCCAAATTTGTACCTTAAATAGGTAGTTATGATAATTTTACACCCCAATAGCGCTAACCTTATGACACTTAACGACTTACGTCAACACCCTATCAACCATTAAGGTCAAGAAAGCCAAGCTGTGTAGACGTAATAAAGTTTGGACACCAAGAAATGCGCATAAAATAACTTAGTCATCTTGCGCCCTCGCCTTCCGGGAGAGGGTTGGGGGGGTGAGCGGATATAAACGGTCAATTTATTTCATGCACGTTCCTAAGCACCTTTTGGCAAGATAAACCGTTGGCTGAGCGGAGTCGAAGCCAGCAAAATCACTTCGACTCCGCTCAGTGAACGTCTTAACTTAATGGCAGTGACTTAAGACCCTACAAAGCTTGCACTCTGCATGTCATAGCGTCTTCACTTAAGGCAGCACGCAGAAAATACGCCCAAGATACGCCTAGTCAGCGTCACTACCTACAGTTAAGCATCATAATATAAAATACTGCGACTAAAGTAAAACAGCTTTAGCTTAATTTAATGACAGTGACGCTCCAGCATCCCTATCGGCATTCCCGTGCCGGAAACGATAGGGAGGGAGTTATTTATTGCGAGTTACCTATGTTGATGTTTATACATCGGGGTTTTAATTTAAAAGGAGGGCATCCTTCATAGATGCCTAAAAGTAGTTGACACTTTAGTTTTATCACAAAAAATATTAATAATCCTTGTAGGTTCAGTTAGGTGCTAGCCGTAACCCGACCGGACTACCCACTTTAGACAAGATAAGCAAAAAGATTTAACAGTCAATACGGTTAACTTAATGATAAAGCATTATAAGAGACCCTTCGCTGAGCGGACTCGAAGCGAGTTATCCGCTTCGACTTCGCTCAGCGAACGGTTTAACCTTAAATTGTCCCACTTTAGGTAGTCCCAGACCGTGACTATAATTACAAAAAGTGTAAACCGAGCAATGAAGGATGACTTATATATTCTTTTTAAATAGACACGCAAGCACCACTTACGGCCCAACTGTTACTCGTTGCACCGGTGAAAACTCCCCGTTGGCATCGCCTTTATCCCACCAGCGCAGACGGTATTCACGGATTTCCGGGGCGCTGGCATTCAGCAAAGTGCGTTCATCATACCAAGGTTTTACCA
>CAIQND010000541.1 GCA_903873045.1 uncultured Methylococcaceae bacterium
TGAACATTTTGGAATTAAAGAGCAGGTTTTAAGGCAGCCGCGTAATTCAACCCCTTTTTCAAGATAGATTTCTGCCAGCAGCGGCAATACTTTTGCCGCAATAGCTTCGGCAACCAGTAACGTTTCCATGGCATTGCACACGCCATAACGATGAGTTTTGGCATTGTCAGCAATCTTGACGGCTTTATCAATATCGGCTTTATCGTCAATATAAACATGGCAAATACCATCCAGATGCTTAATCACCGGAATCGTTGCGTCTTGGGAAATACGTTCGGTCAGACTTTTACCTCCGCGTGGCACGATAACATCCACATAATCTTTCATCGTGATCAATTCGCCAACCGCAGCGCGATCGGCTGTGGCAACCACTTGCACCGCTTGTGCCGGTAAACCTTCGGCCTCAAGACCTTTGGCAATGCAGGCAGCAATGGCTTGATTAGAGTGCATAGCTTCAGAACCGCCTCTTAAAATACAGGCGTTACCGGATTTAAGGCACAAAGCCGCTGCATCGACAGTGACATTCGGGCGGGACTCATAAATAATGCCAATCACACCCAAAGGCACGCGCATTTGTCCAACTTGTATGCCGCTGGGTCGATAACTTAAATCACTGATTTCACCCACGGGATCAGGTAAAGCGGCAACTTGCTTTAAGCCTTCAACCATCACCAGAATACTGGCAGGCGTTAAGGCCAGTCTGTCCAGTAACGCCGAATCCAGACCATTTTGCTTACCGGCCGCCAAATCTTTTTGGTTTTCGGTGATTAGCTGTTCTTGGCTACTCTCAATAATATCGGCAATTTTTAACAAAGCCTGATTTTTTTTGCCTGAATCAGCCCGGCTGATTTCCCTTCCGGCCTTTCTGGCTTGCAGGCCAAGGCCTTGCATATATGCTTTAATATCCACTGTGCTCTCATTAACCGGAATAATTTAGCCGCTTATTATATAGGTTAAACATCGTCATTAACAGGTTTTAAATCAATTAACTAACGGATAATAAAAGGAATTATGATGGTGACTGGTATAACTTTTATTGGCATGGCGCTGGTTCTTGCCTTGCTTGGCCAACGTTGCCTTATATTATTGCAATGATTTTCTAAGTCGGCCTATTTTTAGTGTTAGAGTATAAGTATTTATACGTATTGTTTTTAAGGGTTACATATTGTAAATTGAATGAGTTGGAAAAGTAGGTATATTAGTATTTTTTGACCTGATAAAGTACGGGTATTTTCGGCTAAAACCAATGGCGCGGCTTGTTTTTTCTGTCAAACAGCGTGGAAAAATTGCCAGATTAACTAACTAAAAGCGTCCACGTTTATCAAGTGTAATATTGATTAAAATTGAATGATGGATTGTTAACGCCAATGCATTCTGCACCCATAAAAATTTTATGGATGTAGAATGCCGGTTGTAAAGTACTTGCTATAGAAGCCCTCTAAGTACGTAGGGCGTGTCGTGTGTGACTTATTTTTCAAGTGCATGGCACCAATGTCGCTTAATCAACAAAGGTCTCTACACCTTACTTAGCTGGGGAAATCGATACTGAAAGTGAAAAACTAGAGTCTTTTTCACAGGTTAAATCTTTGTATGACTCATCTTGTGAAATATTGATTAGTGAATGGCAATGCATATCCTTTATGCATTCA
>CAIQND010000542.1 GCA_903873045.1 uncultured Methylococcaceae bacterium
TCCTTCCTTAAAGCGCTATGCTCACACCTTGCGAATTTGCCCGTATTGCCTGTCGGCATGGCACCGTAGCCACGGTTTTAGATCCCCATGAAATTGCTAACGTACTGGGGCTGGAAGGTAACCGGGAAATTAGCTGCCAACTTAACACGGGACAGACCTGACAGGTTTTATAAACCTGTCAGGTCTAATTCTAATATTTTATACTGGCTACAGTGGCTAGCCCGCATCGCGATTTGTAGTGTTAGTCGTTAATCGCGACGTGGGCGTCGCTCCCACGGAATAAAGATGTAAAACCCGCGCAATGAGTCATTATTCTATGGACAGCGTTTTCGGTTGCACCGGCCCTAGCAGCGGGTCGACCAGTTGCCCGGTCAAGGTTTTTGACATGTGCCCGTCGATACCATAAACAGGTGGCGGGTATGCCGGTAAGTAAAGTGTCCCGAACAGGCGATCCAGCCATGGAAAAATGGCGGCGAAGTTGCGGTTGCGGTGCTCGTCATTGGTGTGGTGCCAATGGTGAAAAGCCGGCGTCGATATGAGCCATTCCAAAGGCCCCAAGCGCCAGCGCACATTAGCGTGAATAAAAAAACTCCATAGTGTGCCGGAGATCATCACCCAGGCGGCCACAGGATCAACGCCACCGCTTGTTGATGAGCCAAGCCCCAGCAGATAAACCGGCACCAGTCCGCCCAGCCGTGTCAGCACCATATCAAACGGGTGGGCGCGGGTATTTACCAGCCAATCAAGGTGTTCTGCGCTATGGTGTACGGCATGAAAACGCCATAAAAACGGGCTATGGTGTGCCCAGCGATGTATCCAGTAGGCACCGACATCGTTTACCACGAAAGCGGCCATCAGCTTTAACCCGATAGGCCATGCCGCAACCTCACTGTAAAAACCCAAGGGGTCAGCGCCTTGCAGAGTCCGCAACAAGATGGCAATGGGAAAGCTGATGATGGCCGTCGGCAGTAACGAATTAATAAAATACCAGCAGAGATCGACACCTGCTTGTGCCCGCCATATTTTTGCAGGTCTTAGTGCGAACAGTTTTTCTAGCGGCACGAACACGGCGATCAAAATAACCAGCCAAACCGTGAGTCGTAAAATATCAATGAGAAAATGCTGCATCCTTTTCTTGCCCTTTACAGTCGGTTAAAAAATGCCGTTTGAAACGATGAGTTGCCAATTAAAACGAGGGCAATCTTACAGATAACAGTATAACCTCCGCAAACATGACCGCGCGGAGCATAGTTCAGCGCCCTCTTTAAAAAAAGAGGGTGCTGAACGTTTAGCTTTTAAACGCGAACCATCCGGTGTTACTTGGTATTCTTGCGACGACGTAAGCCAGCCAGTCCAATCAAACCGGAAGCCATCAGTGGCAGAGCCGCTGGAACCGGTACCGGAGCAGGTGGTGGAGTCAGACTAACGCCATCCAGCAATGCGAAAGGCGGTAGACCCAGAGGACCGCCAGTTGCCAGGAAGGACAATAGTTGCGAGTTGCTGGTAGCGGTAAAGATTTGAGTAAAATGAGTCCAGCCAGCGAAGCTCTCGCTAGCGAGTGCCGGTGTGCCGGTTGTCGCAGTATCGCTGCCGAAAGTCACGTTCCAGCCTGAAGTGGTAGGGCCTGTGAACGGAGATTGTTGGGCTTGCGCCCAATCAAAACTTAATGTGTAGTCAGTGCCAGCGGTCAGCCCGCTGACCGTTTGAAAAAACGCAGCTGTATAGCTAAAGTTAGCATCGGCACCGATAACGTTGCCGCCAGTCGGGCTGTTGGACACGGGGCCCGCGAGCTTAACATTGCCATCCCAGCCATTTGCGCCGGTGGTGTCTGCTGTTCCGGCACCGTAGACAAAATTATAGGCTTTTTGGATTCCATTCCAACCTGTGGCATCCGGGTTAGTCCAGCCACTTACTACAGTGTTGTAGTCGAGCAGCCCGTTGCCTGCTGAGGTGATTTCA
>CAIQND010000543.1 GCA_903873045.1 uncultured Methylococcaceae bacterium
CAACCGGATATTATCACTGAATCAGGCCGTGCGCTGACCGCACATCATGCGGTATTAATTACCAATGTGACGGATATTGAATCAGTTTATACCAACAAAACCGAATTACTGGCGTTACCCGTTGCGCATAATCTGGTTGAGCATTTTCATGACGCACAGTTTGCCTTGTCAGAAGCGCGTGCCCGCTTTACCCAAGACAAATTAAGCATTACCGAACTGGCCAAGGCCGAGAATAATTACTCTCTTTTGTGTCAGCAAATTAAAAGCCGACTCAATCACAACACCCAAAGCGAAGCGATTATTTTAGAGGAATTGAACGAGAAGCTGGCCGATAAGGTTTTTTGTAATTTCTCGTTGTTTCAATCCATGCCCGATATTTGGGGAATTGATCAAATCTTCCCGATCATGCCCATTCACCGACTGGATGAAGAGCCCACGCGCCGCGCCGTTATTCAGGATTTAACCTGCGATTCCGATGGCCGTATTGATCAATATATCGATGGGCAAAATCTTGAAAACACCATGCCCTTGCATGACATCGACGCCAATAAGCCTTATCTCATCGGCTTTTTTATGGTGGGCGCGTATCAGGAAATATTGGGTGACATGCACAACTTGTTTGGCGACACGCACTCCATTAATATTAAACTGGATGACAACGGCTATCATTTTTATGACTTGCAGGAAGGCGAGCATGTCAGCGAGTTGCTGGACTATGTGCATATCAGTAGCGAAGACTTAAAAACGGCTTATCGGGACAAGCTGGCAAAAAGCAATCTCAGTGAGCAACAACGCCAAGACTACGAACAAGAACTCATTGCCGGTTTAACGTCTTACACTTATCTGGGAAAATAATATGAAAACAGGCATCATCGGCTTGGGCGCAATGGGTTTGGCCATGGCCAGAAACCTTGCCAAAGCAGGCTTTTTAACGGCTGTTTATAATCGTACTGCCGCAAAAACGGCAGAATTTAAAGTGGCGGTTTTTGATTCACCGGAAGCATTGGCGGCAAACGTTGATTTGGTGCTGATGTGTGTTTCCGCCGATCAGGATGTGTTAAGCGTGGTTGAGGCAATAGCCTTAACCGTTAAACCCGGTACACTTGTCGTTGATATGTCTACCGTCAGCAGTGAAACAGCCCAAAAAGCCGCCGCAATTCTGGCAGAAAAACAGGTCGATTTTTTGGATGCGCCGGTGTCTGGCGGTGTAGAAGGTGCCAAGAATGGCACATTGGCGATGATGGTAGGCGGTGATGTGGAAGCCTTGGAAAAAGCCCGTCCCGTTTTGGAAGCACTGGCTGCGCGTATCATTTATATGGGCGCTACCGGTTCGGGACAGGCCACCAAAGCCGTCAATCAAATCATGGGCGCAGGCATTAATCAGGCGGTTACGGAAGCGCTCGCTTTTGCACAAGCTCAAGGTTTGGCGCTGGACAAAGTGATTGAAGTTATCTCTGGCGGTGCGTCAGGCAACTGGTTTTTGCAACATCGCGGTTCGACCATGACCCAAGGCACTTTTGCCCCCGGATTTAAACTGGCGCTACATCACAAAGATTTAAAAATCTGCCAAAGCATGGCCGCTCAAACCGGTTTTTCGACCCCTATAACCGATATGACCGTGAGCCATTATGCACAGTTAATGGCGGAAGGTTATGGTGACGAAGACATTTCGGCATTGTATCGACTAAAAAAACAGTCACCGTTTTAGCCGTAATTATTCAAGCCCCTCGCTATGCCCTCCCCCTTTGAAAAAGGGGGACTGAGGGGGATTTATCTAATAAAATCCCCTACCCCCTCTTTTTCAAAGAGGGATTAAATAATTACGCCAACTTCAACAAATCAAACACCACCTTGGCAAAACCGGCGGCTTTATCCGGATTGGATAAAAGCTGCATCATCTGGTTGTTATGGGCATCACTACTGTCCATGATGGCATCATCAACGGCTTTGCCAAAATCGCCCAACATCGCCTGTTCAGCGGAGTTGCTGGCAATTTGCTGCATTACCACTGTATTTTCAAGGACTTTGTCCCTGATGGTATACGCATAATTGACCAGGTCTTTTTCAGTCAAATGATCCGTAATAAAAAGCTCGTTCAAACGACTGATAATCTGCGAGATAAATGCTTCCTGTTTATCTTTGGCTTTAGCCGTTCCCAAGCCTTCACCGGGTTTTAACTTATACTCGCCTGAATCTTCTTTTAACTGCAAATCCTGTTGGCGAATAACAGACAAGCGGTAATGGCTGAGTTCTATGCCGCTTAAATCGATACCGTCTTCTTCCAACAAGGTTTCACGCAATAGAGGTCGTAAATTGCGGGCATACAGACTGAGTTTCTCCAAGGCTTTATCGTCGTAATCAACAATCTGGGACATAAACTCATAAAAGCGTACAAACGTACCTAAATCTTTTTTAAAGATTTCCAGCGTATCCTTTTCTTTTTTACAGTCCTTAAAACTGTTTTCAGCATTAGCAATCAACACCGCATCGGCGGTCTTTTGGGTACGCTCGAATAGGCCTTTTGCTTGTTTATAGGCATCAATGGCTGATTTGTAACGCTTTTGCCAACGCTCGACGGCAGGTTTGCAGATATTGGCAATGGCGGCATTACTTTTGTTTTTTACAAAAAACGCCGTGCAGAATTGTTCGACTTCTTGCCAGGTAAAAATACCGGTGGCACGCAGCTTTTCAAACAAATCAAAGATTAAATCAGGATCAGACACATCAACCAATTCTGCCGTTTGATAATAGGGCTGAAAAGCATCAAGAATATCCTGTGGGTCATTGAAAAAATCCAACACAAACGTGCCTATTTCAGCTTTGCCGGGATAATTACGATTAAGCCGTGACAGGGTTTGCACACACTCCACGCCACCGAGTTTTTTATCCACATACATGGCGCAGAGTTTGGGCTGATCAAAACCGGTCTGGTATTTATTGGCAACGATCATGACTTGGTAGTCATCAGAATCAAAGGCTTTACGCTGATCCCGGCCTTTTATATTTGGGTTCATCTTATTTTCGGTAAACTTCTCGTCCAGCAAGCCCTCGGCATTGGGGTCTTTGTCACTAAACTCGACTTCGCCCGAGAAAGCGACCAGCGCATGGATGTGTTGGTAACCTTGGGCGGCAATGTATTTGTCAAACCCCTGTTTATAACGCACAGCTTCCTTGCGCGAACTGGTAACCAACATGGCTTTGGCTTGGCCGCCTAACAGGCCCATTATATTGTCTTTAAAATGCTCAATAATCACCTGTACTTTTTGGGCAATATTGTAATCATGCAAGCGCACCCATTGATTCAATTTCACCTTGGCTCTTTTGCTTTCAACGGGCTGATCGGCACCGTCAATTTTTAACGCCAGGTTATAGGCCACTTTGTAATTGGTGTAGTTTTTTAAGACATCCAGAATAAAGCCTTCTTCAATGGCTTGGCGCATGCTGTAGACATGATAGGCTTGGGGCAGATTGGTTTTGGACGGCGCTTCATCCGGATTGGGCAAGCGACCAAACAGCTCCAGGGTTTTGGTTTTGGGGGTAGCGGTAAACGCAAAATAACTGACATTACTCGACGCACGCCGAGAGGCGACAGTGGCATCCAGAATATCTTCTGACGTTATTTCTTCATCATCACTGTCTTGTCTATCAATCATCAAGACTTCTTTGAGCTGACGGGCGGTAGAGCCGGTTTGTGACGAATGCGCTTCATCGGCAATAATCGCATAATTCCGATCTTTTAAGCTGACACTGTTCTCAATCGCTCGCAGAACATAAGGAAAGGTTTGAATGGTGACGATAATAATCGGTTGCGAATTTTCCAGTGCAGCGGCCAGTTTTTCGGATTTTGAACCATCGCCCTCTTTATTATTGATGCGCCCCACCACGCCATCGACATGTTCAAACTGATAAATGGTATCTTGCAACTGGTCATCCAATACTGTGCGGTCGGTGACGATAATTACCGAATCAAACAGTTTGTAGCCTGCGGCATCATAGAGCGACGATAACTGATGCGCCACCCAGGCAATCGAATTGGATTTGCCGGAACCCGCGCTATGTTGAATCAGATATTTATAGCCGGGGCCTTCGGTGCGAGCGGCCTCTACCAGCTTGATGACAACATCCCATTGATGATAGCGGGGAAAAATCAGCACTTCTTTTTTATATTTACGCCCTTCCCAGTCTTCTTTTTCTTCGATTTGCAAATGCACAAAGCAGCCAAGAATATTAAGCAGATTTGCCGGTAACAACACCTCGTTCCATAAATAATCGGTGGCGTATTGATTAATATCTTCCGGTACATCGTTACCGGCTCCGCCGTCTTTTGTACCTTTATTAAACGGCAAAAAGTACGTGTCAGCGCCTTCCAAACGAGTCGCCATATACACTTCATATTGGCTGACGGCAAAATGCACCAGCGCCCCGCGCTTAAAGGTTAATAACGGTTCCGGTTTTTTGGTCACCGGATCAACCGGCAAACGGGTGGTTTTATATTGCTTGATGGCCTTATGTACCGCCTGTTTAAATTCTGATTTTAATTCCAAAGTTGCGATGGGTAAGCCATTCACAAACAACACCAAATCAATGCGCCAGGCTTTGGCTTTTACGCCTGTTTCGGTTAAATGCGCCTCTGTTGCCCACGGGCTGTACACCAACTCAGGCACGATCCGACAACGATTTTTTTGGTAACGCGCCAACGTTTCAGGGTTTAACTCATGTTCGGGTTTAAACTGACACAAACTAAAGCGCGTGCCTCGGTCACGCAGTTCATGGCGCAACACGCCCAACGTCCCAAAAGTACGCATTTCTTTATTGGCGGCATTCGGGTCGGCTTTATTGAGCTGATTGGCAACCCGCTCCAAAAACTTTTCTTCGGGATTATTAGGATAAAGAAGACAGAATTTTTGCCACTGGGCATCCTGGGTTTCCTGCACAAAACCCAACAAATCTTCGGGGTACAAAGCCAGTTCACGGTTGTAGTTTTCTGCTTTTCCCAACAACCAACCATTGGCGACCAGATGATCAATCATGTCGTTTTGGAAAGTCAGTTCGCTTGCTTTACTGCTCATATTTTATTCCCTATCATTTTTATATCGCGAACAATACCGCTATTTAACCGGTTTACTGGCTTCATAAAACAGCCTGACCAAGGGCGCATAGCGGCCATGCTTCATGGCATGTTGCATCGACGCGTAATACATCGCCCTATTCTCGCCATCAAATACCGGCGGCATTAATCGGGCATTCAAGCACTGCGCC
>CAIQND010000544.1 GCA_903873045.1 uncultured Methylococcaceae bacterium
GGCTTAAGAACTCATTGGACTGGTTCTGGCTGGGCGAGTATGAAATCGCAATTCAATAATGATGAGTTTTTCGGTAATAAAAATCTTTCATATTCAACGGGTTTTGAATATCAACGTGCGCACATGATGCAAACGCAAAACTTCTTAAGCAGTTATCCCAGTAACGTGATTAATACAGCCACGCCACTTGCGACGCAAAGTGGTGGTACAACCAATAGCTATGCGTGGTTTAATCAAGTCAGTTGGCGGTTCTTAAAAGATTGGGATGCTACGCCAGGGGTTCGTTTGGAACGCTGGGGCATGGAAGATGGCACTTACTTAACTTCAACAGTCCCAACGGGCTCTGGCCTTACACCAGCGCAAACTTTATCAGGTGTATTAAATCCTCAAGATCGTCAAGTATCTAATTGGGCACCAAAATTTTCATTGGGTTATCAGCCAGGAAATTGGAAATTCCGTTATTCAGTCGCAAAAGCTTATCGTTATCCCGTGGCTGATGAGTTATTTGGCAACTCGGGCAATGTAAATGGAAGTCAGACTGTAGCTAATTCGACCTTAAAACCGGAAGATGGTACTCATCACAATTTGCTGGGTGAATATGACTTTGAAAATGGCTATGTTCGTCTGAACTTATTCCATGAAAATATACGTAACGCCATTTATACACAGTATATCTATCTAAACGGAAGCCCTACCTTAAGCTCTGTGATGTCTTCCATTGGTGAAGTAGAAACAAATGGTATTGATCTTTCAAGTAATTTTGACCGGGTGTTTCAATCAAACGTTGATTTTAAACTTAATACAACGATCTTGGATTCCAAGATTGTAGCGAATCCGCTTAATACCGCAGTAGTGGGCAATCAAATGCCACTGATGCCTAATTATCGGGCAAATTTTTTAACAACCTATCATTATGGCAGGGATTTGGACTTATCGGTGGGTACTCGTTATCAGAGCGCAATGCATTCTCAGACTGATAATAAAGATACTCAAGCGGTTTATTATGGCGCCTTCAATCAATCTGTTTATGTGGATTTAAAAAGCACCTATCATTTCAATGATAAAAAGGGTCATGTGTCAGCAGGGATAGACAATATCAACGGTTATACAGCATTTTATAACCATCCTTTACCACTACGCACGTTCTTCGCACAGGTTGGTTATAAGTTTTAAAAGCCATTTTTTGGCATCCTTCATAGAAGCCCAAAAGTAGTTGGCACTTTTTTATCACAAAAAATGCTAATAATCTCTATAGGTTAGCGACAGCGTAATCCAACAAATCGAAGTATCTTAAAGATATTACAGACCAAGAAGACACGAAGTTCACGAAGAAAAACCAAAGCAAAATCTTCGTGTTCTTCGTGTCTTAGTGGTGAAATGTCTTAACTTGATACCTATGGGACGCGTCTCTTGCCGCCCGACAATTTCAGCATGATGGTCGGTCAACGATAAAGCCGTTGCCCGACTTACGTGATTATTATCACTGCACTTGATACCGCGATTGCGAATCGCAGTGCGGCAAATAGTAGACAAAGACTGTTCATTGAATTACTATAATAAAATATATGTAATTCAAACAGGATCATACCTTATGAGAAGCACCATTACCGCTAGAGGCCAAACCGTTATCCCCTCTGAAATTCGTCAGTATTTTCATCTATCGCCGTCTGATCGACTGGAATGGATTGTTGATGGTTCTCTCATCCGTGTGATTCCAGTCAAAAGCGATCCTGTCGAGGCATTTCGTGGACGCGGTGCCGGAGGTGCTTCTACCAGGCTATTGGCGGAAAGAGCACAAGACCGGAATAAGGAATGAAGCGTTATCTTTTGGACACCTCGGCATTATTGACGCTGAGGGATAATGAGTCAGGCGCAGATCAAGTGGCTGAAATCTTTAAGCAGGCTCAGCAAGAAAAAGCCATCTGTTTCGGTTGTTTTATGTCCTTAATGGAAGTGTTTTATCGCGTTTGGAAAGACGAAAACGAGCAAGAAGGCCGATTGGCTTATCAGCAATGTTTGTCTCTACCTATTGAATGGATACATGAAAATCAAGCCTTACTGGAAAAGGCAGCGGAGATTAAAGCCCTCCATCAATTATCTTTGGCCGATGCCTGGATTGCGGCAACTGCGATATTGGAAGACGCTGTGCTGGTACACAAAGACCCGGAATTTGCAGCATTGGATTGTCGGCAAATGCTACTACCCTATAAATAATTTCTCTGTCGACAGATACCATCCATTCAAGGGATGTTTTCTGTGAAATCATCCAGCTTTAAGGAGCAGGCGCGTAGGTCGGGTTAGCGATAGCGTAACCCGACGCATTGGAGCCGCTTAGGAACGTGCATGAAATAACTTGACCATTTACACCCCTCTCCCAGAGGGAGAGGGAGCAAGATGCCTGATTTATTTCATGCGTATTCCTTAAAACATTTCCTGATTATACCTGATTATGGGGGGCACCTAAAATCCTTGAGTGAGGCGGAAATCAATAGATTTTCCAACCAATTCTCGCTATAAGCAAAGCCATTAAGTCGGTCTGCTGGACATTTTTTACCTTGGTA
>CAIQND010000545.1 GCA_903873045.1 uncultured Methylococcaceae bacterium
AAGGCGAATCCATGCGCAAAAAAATGAATTCCTTGACTCAAGTTGAACACTTGGAGTAAAAATTCACTTCCACCGATGCGTTAGGTTTTAGGTGTTCAAGTTCAACCAGAATTAGTGTTCAAATTAATCAGAATACGCAAGATTCACTAAGTTTTGGAAACTACCTAAATTATAATTCAAAATTATGTCGCTGGGATTCAAATCCTGGAGTTGGTAGGGTTGGTAAAGTACAAGGTGTATTTGATAATCAGGCTCTAAATACTCTTTACAATTATGGCTGTCGTTCTTTTCAATGGTCGTCAGAATTTTTTAATGATTCATGCAAACATTATCCAGTTCTTGCTTCTACTTCAGAAAATTCTCATTCAGCAAAAAATCTCCAAATTGAAAACGACATCTACATCACCGACCCGCCTTACGGTGATGCAGTCAAATACGAGGAAATTACCGAGTTCTTCATAGCCTGGCTCCGAAAAAACCCACCAGCTGAATTTGCTCACTGGACTTGGGATAGTCGTCGTTCGCTTGCGATAAAAGGCGAAGATGAAGGCTTCCGTCAGGGTATGGTTGCGGCCTATCGCAGAATGGCAGAACTTATGCCCGACAATGGTATTCAGGTGTTAATGTTTACCCATCAAAGCGGTTCTATCTGGGCAGATATGGCCAATATCATCTGGGCAAGTGGTTTGCAAGTTACAGCTGCGTGGTATGTAGTGACAGAAACAGACTCGGCGCTTCGACAAGGTGCCAATGTAACGGGGACTATCATGCTGGTACTCCGCAAACGCCATCAGAAACTGGAAACTTTCCGTGATGATTTGGGCTGGGAGATTGAATCGGCGGTAAAAGAGCAGATAGAAGCCTTGGTGGGTATTGACCAATCAGTCAGAGCGCAAGGTTCGGAAGGGCTTTATAACGATGCCGATTTACAAATGGCGGGCTATGCAGCGGCTCTTAAAGTACTGACTGCTTATTCGATCATTGATGGTAAAAATATGGTGATTGAAGCAGAAGCGCCCCGTCAGAAAGGGTTAAAGACATTTGTCGATGAGCTGATAGATTTTGCCGTTCTGACAGCGGTACAGTTTTTGGTGCCAGTGGGCTTTGAGAAAGGTGAGTGGCAAAAGCTAGCCGCTGTGGAACGCTTTTACCTTAAAATGAGCGAAATGGAACATCAAGGCAGTAAATCACTGGATAACTACCAAAATTTTGCCAAGGCTTTTAAAGTTCACCACTTTGATCAGCTGATGAGCGATACCTCCAAGGCAAACGCGGCACGACTTAAACTTTCTACCGAGTTTAAATCATCCATGATGTCAGGCGATACCGAGCTGGCTAATACGCCTTTACGCGCGTTGCTTTATGCTATGTATGAGCTAACCAAAGAAGTTGAAGTGGATGATGTATTGCTGCATCTGATGGACAATTGTCCTAACTACAATCAAAATAAAACCGGCTCTTCTGACTTTGGCGTGATGAATTAAATTAAATATTATCAATAGGTTGCACCATATCCGGCAAAATCTATGGAAATGCGCTGGAACAGGTTTTCGGTGTTAAAAATGCCGTAACAACGACGCTTTAATACTTTAATTTTATTATTAAGCCCTTCAACAAATCCACTATTAAGCCTATTAATAAAGTAATTTA
>CAIQND010000546.1 GCA_903873045.1 uncultured Methylococcaceae bacterium
AGATTATTTTTATCCGTTTTAAACAACAAATGTTTCTGAAAGAAATAACGGGGTCTTTTATTATCCTGTTTTAATGTAGTAATGATAGACTTCCTACGCTTTCTTTTTTGTACTTACAGTTTTTGCGATCCGTTTTTTAAGTATCAATCCATCGATTAAAGCAATTTGACCAAAGCCGCAACAACACCGATTGAAAATGCCATGAGTCATGTAGATACCGGGTTAGCTTATTGAGCGTAGCGAGATAACGTAACCCGACATTTTCAGCTCCAATGCGTCGGGTTACGCTACCGCTAACCCGACCTACTGGACTATATATAGGAAATATACCATCCCATCCAAAGTATCGCACCCTGGGCAGGTCTGGGCAAGCGCTTTTAGTAGCCGTTTTGCCGTTTTGCCGTTTGCGGAACCAGTTTATGGGGTCTTGCACAAATACATAAAAATATGATTTTGCAAAACCCCTTGGTTTTGTGAAATCGAGGTATTCGGAGTTGATAAATCCTCGATTGCGCTTTGCTGCATCGAGGCTACTTGCTTTTCCTGTTTTTAAGCTTATTCGATCCAGTTAAAGTTCACCGGCTAGTCTTAATACTTCGTCTTCCAATTTTTCAGAAAACCTGAAGTTTGTTTTTTTAAGCCGGGTAATAATATCCGCGACTGAGCTAATGATGTGCTGTTGTTTGGCTTTGAGTAAAATGCCTAATAAACCCGTAAATTTGAGTTGTAGCTGTTTGGCTAATTTTCTGGCTTTCAAATCATCCAGGATCATCACGTTATCTTCTTGCATTTGTAGCGCCAACGCGATGGTGCTGGCTTCACCCAAATCGACACTGGTGTTTAATATGCGCAGATAATTTTTATCTATAACGGTAACAACATGCATCCAGTTTTCTAACGGTTTGCCAAATTCCTGAGCAACTTCTTCGGTTAGATAAATGTTTTGGTAGAGTTTGTGCAGAATTTCCAGTGCGTTAATATTATCCAAAACAATCAGGCAACTGGTATTGGAAATGATTTTAGGCATTTTCAAAATCCTGCATAATGTCTTCGGCAGGATAATTTAAAACTGAAACCTGATAATGTCCCAGCAACTCTATAAAAGTCCTTTTAGAAAGTCCTGTCATTTGCGCTGCTTGCCCTACCGATAACACCCCTTTTTCATAAAGTTTGCTGGCAAGTAGCATTTGAATTTCCTGCATGTCTATATTGATAGTGTCAGGAAGTTGTATTTGTAGGGTTTGCATATTCTTTCCTTTAGTGGGTTGGTTTTGTCGGGTTAGCTGCTAGCCGTAACCCGACGCATGAGCTTCGAAAGGTTGGGTTACGCTATCGCTAACTCGACTAACGCGGCTGCGCAGGCTTCCTGTTCAATGCGAAAATAATTCTTGGCGTAAATTTTACGCCGGATTTTCAAAAGGCACTAATCCATGTACCAGTAAGGATGTTCACTATCAAATTCAAAATATTTAGACAAGCTAAACATTTTTGAATAATTCATCCAAATGCTGGTTACTACTAACAGCCAACACTTTTTGTCGATGGTGATTATTGTTCACATCCAACCTTTTGATATGCTGACCTTCAACACGGATTAACTCAATGCGACCAAATTGATCGCCATGCTTGGAGGCAAATTTAGCTAATCCAACCGCTTTTGCGGCACTGTCCGCTAAACCAGGACTATGCGGTTCTAAAATATCAAAAACAAATTCATCTTCTTCTTGTCGGATAACTATAAAATCGGGAAACATGGCTTGAATGTTTCCTTTATACTCATAAGGCAAGCAAAACGAATAGTGTTTGCGGTCTACATTCCGAAACCAGGCAACAACTTCTTGTTTAGCAATCTCGGTTTCAATAACCAATCTTTCCCAACTATTTAAGTCCGTCGAATACTTGCCGTCTTTCGATAAGAATAAATGTTAGTTGGAACAATAAGCCCGTTGTTTTGATCTATCCGGCTGCTTGTGCAGAGTGACGGGCAAAACGAATTTTCTGATACGCGGAATGCGGCACACCCGGTGTTACAGAGGGTGGATCGACAAATTTAGCCCCGTGAACAATATGCTCTTCTTCGCTGCGTTTTATGTCTTCGTAAATTGCCTCTAAATCGAAATTGAATTTCGCAGCATGGGCTTCACGTATCGCTCGAACTTCATCAATAATTTCGTCATTCATAATCGACTCCTAATAATTCTTCAGTTAAGTAGGCCGGAATAAGACCATTCAAGCGTAGCGCTTGGTGGCGTTTCCGGTAATATCGTGCAGCAGTCACGTTGAAATGTATGAATGGTACTGGAAAATCCATCGGAATTTTAACCGCTGAATGTTGGGTAACGAAAAGATGTTGCCCAGCATGACTTTCATAGCTTATAAATTAACCACTTGTCTGTGTAAAAAATCAGAAACATAAAGCGAGAAGCGTATCTCATACCTCGGACAATGGCAGGAAAAGCGTTCTGGAATTCGTGGGGGAAGGATAAAATCCATTGGCTTCATAGAAACGCACGGCTTGATCAGAAAGTGCATGAACCAAAAGTGCCTTGACACCAACAATCTCTGATACCTGAATCGTGCGCAAGATCGCATCACGCAAAAGTGCCTTACCAAGGCTGCGCCGCTGCCAAGCGAGATCAACCGCCAAGCGGCCTAATATCATGACGGGAAGAGGGTCTGGCATATTGCGTCGAATACGTCCTGGCGCAAGATCACTGGAAATAGAACCCGTCGACAGACAGTAATAAGTAACAACAAGATGATCCTCACAAACGACATAAGTGCGCGAAGCCCAACGTCCCTCGTTGCGTAAAGCGCGATGCTTCAACCAATAATCAAGCGTCAATTCACCAGACTCAAAAGCGGCCACATTGTGCATGGCGGTTAAGGGGGCAGGCACACTCCATTTTTTTACATCAGACAATTACAGCTCCCACGGTGCTGGGGTTGCTATTAATTTCCTCAGTCTGGGGTTTTCACTCGGCGGTTTATCCAGCAAAGCTTGAAATTTTTCAAACGCCGCCGCATCCAGAGTAAAGAAGCACTGATCCAGCAACACATCTTCAGCCTCGCGGCATGCCGTTTCCAGCATGAAGTCTGATCGCGATTTACCCAACAGCTCGGCAGCTTGATCAATCAAGTCACGTTGCGTGCGCTTGACGCGGATATTGATATTGATGTCACGAGTTTTTCCGTGACTTTCGCTTATTCCAGTTGGCTGCATCGACTTGCCCCCATAATTAAGATTTCATTTTTCCATACTGCCAATATGTGTGCATAAAGTCAATACGTTTTAACTTGGCAATGTTAAAAAACGAAGCCATGTCGGGTTAGCTTATTGAGCGTAGCGAGATATAGAGTGGCTTAGAAGTAAAGCAACATAAAGCTCCCTCTCCCTCTGGGAGAGGGCTGGGGTGAGGGTGGTCGAATGTCGCTTTACTTTTACATGGCTCTATAACGTAACCCGACATTTTCAGCTCCAATGCGTCGGGTTACGCTATCGCTAACCTACTGGGCTTTGGAATTGTGAAATCACTGGCTATGTAATTTTTCCTGCAACCATACTTTAATAAGCGACTGGTAAGGTACATCGCGGGAATTTGCGGCGGCTTTGATCGAATCCAGCAGGTGTTGAGGCAATCGCAATGAAATGGTTTTGGTGCTGGGTTTTAAATTGGGCAGCACTACTCGCTGCGCTGTCGTCCAATCCAGATAATCTGTGGAGTCTTGTTGTTCCCAAAATGCACGTTCTTCGGTTTCGTTGGCAAATTTTGCGACCTGTACGATTAGCCTAAGCAGCCTTCTTTGCCACCCACGTAAGCGGAAGCGTACGATGCTCTACCCACTGAACTGTTGCGTTGTTAATCGTGACAGCGTTTAATGCGGTCAACGCATAAGAGCCATTTTTAGA
>CAIQND010000547.1 GCA_903873045.1 uncultured Methylococcaceae bacterium
CTAAAAATGGCTCTTATGCGTTGACCGCATTAAACGCTGTCACGATTAACAACGCAACAGTTCAGTGGGTAGAGCATCGTACGCTTCCGCTTACGTGGGTGGCAAAGAAGGCTGCTTAGGCTAATCGTACAGGTCGAAAATTTGTAGCTATACTATTTAAGTGTGAAATCAAATTAAGCGGTAAAAAATCAAACAACACTACTGACGTAAGTATTCACCTCCCCCTTTGAAAAATGGGGATTGAGGGGGATTTATCTAATAAAATCTCCCCTAACCCCTTTTTGTTAAAGAGGGGGCTGAATAATTACCTACTGACGCATATTTAAGGCCATATCCAAGCATTAGTCGTAGTGGACAAAAAGAGCGGTGAGTTGAGCTTATGCCTTAACGGAAACGACTTTAATAATAATCGGTAATAAACTCAATATTTCTAGCAGGTTTTATAACATGAAAAATAGACGACTGGATTCTTCTCAACTATATAAACCTTGCAATGTTGAACAATTAAAATTTGATTCTACCGAAGAGCTTGAAGATATTGATATTACTGTGGGTCAAGAACGAGCGGTTGATGCTATAAAATTTGGTATTCGTATTCAGAAAAACGGTTTTAATATTTTCGCAATGGCACCCGCCGGCACAGGAAAATTGACCACGGTAAGGCAGTTGGTTGAGCACGAAGCCAGTCGACAAGTCATTCCTTCAGAGTGGTGTTACGTCAATAATTTTAGCGAACCGGCCAAGCCTTCGGCTATTAAATTAATGCCGGGGCAAGGTAAATATTTTAAGGAAGACATGGAGCAATTGATTGACGAGCTTAGTGTTGCAATACCGGCGGCGTTTGATGGTGATGAATATCGCTCCAGGGAAGGTGAAATTGAAAGTCAATCCCGGCAACGGGAAATAGATGAGCTAAGCCAATTACGTGATAAGGCCGCAAATGCTCATGTCATTCTTATAGAAACCCCTACCGGCTACGCTTTTTCTCCAGCCGATGAAAACAATGAAATGATTACGCCCGAGCAATTTAATAAGCTGGATAAGGATAAACAGTATGCCATAAAAAAATCCATTATTGAACTACAGGACGACTTGACGAAATTGTTAAAAAATTTCCCAGCCTGGCGTAAGGAAGCCAAGCGCAAATTACAAGCCCTGAATCGTGAAGTGGCTGAGTTGGCGGTCAATCATAGCGTTGATGAATTGATCGAGAAATATGCTAAACATGAAGCCATTCTGGGCTATCTGAATGACGTACAAAAAGATATTGTTGAGCATGTGCGCGATTTTATTCCACGTAGCGAAAAAGTCCTGTCATTTATGGAATTACCCCAGGAATCCAATCCATTTAAACGCTATCAGGTCAATTTGATGGTTGATTTTAGTCATACAAAATCTGCCCCGGTGATTTTTGAAGATCACCCCAATTACAGTAATCTGCTGGGGCGTATTGATCATCAGGCTTATATGGGATCGTTGGTTACTGATTTCACCATGCTTAAGCCGGGTGCTTTGCATAAAGCCAATGGCGGTTATCTGATAGTGGATGCCAGAAAAATATTGATGCAACCTTATAGTTGGGAAACGCTTAAAAGAACCTTGCAGGCCGGTGAAATACGTATTGAATCTTTGGAGCGTGCACTCAGTTTAATGAGTACGTCATCACTGGAACCAGAACCCATCCCGTTAGACGTAAAAATCATTCTGGTAGGTGATCCGTTAATTTATTATTTATTAAGTGCTTATGATCCAGAATTTCACAATCTCTTTAAAGTCGCGGCTGATTTTGATGAATCCGTTTCCAGAGAAAAAAGCAGTCATGACTATGCGCGTTTACTGGGAACCATTGCCCGGCACGAGAAATTAAAGCCACTTAGCCAAAATGCTGTTGCCAGGGTTATCGAGCATAGCGCCAGATTGGTCGGCGATGCAGAAAAATTGCTAACGCATCTTGAAACCATTAAAGACTTATTAACAGAATCCAATTATTGGGCGGAAGATAATGGCCACGTCCATATAACCAACAGTGATATACAGCAAGCCATTGATCATAAAACCCACCGGCTGGATAAAATTAGGGAAAAGCTTTACGAGCATATTGAGCGTGGTACGCTTTTAATTGATGTTGAAGGTGTCGTGATTGGCCAGATTAATGCACTGTCAGTCTTGCAATTGGGAGAGTTTTCATTTGGACAGCCTTCGCGTATTACCGCAGCAACCCGTCTGGGTAGCGGAAAAGTGGTCGACATTGAGCGTGAAATTGAATTGGGCGGAGCTATTCATTCAAAAGGCGTACTCATATTATCGAGCTTTATCGCCACACGCTATGCCCGAAAAGCAATGCTTTCAATAGCGGCCAGCCTGGTGTTTGAGCAATCTTATGGTTCTGTAGAGGGTGACAGCGCCTCTCTGGCTGAAGCGTGTGTTATTTTATCATCTATTGCCCAGATTCCTTTAAGGCAGGATCTCGCTATCACCGGCTCAATAAACCAACTGGGCCAGGTTCAGCCGATTGGCGGCGTTAATGAAAAAGTTGAGGGGTTTTTCGATATTTGTGCTAAAAAAGGTTTAACCGGGACGCAGGGCGTAATCATTCCCGC
>CAIQND010000548.1 GCA_903873045.1 uncultured Methylococcaceae bacterium
CCGCTGACTTAAATATAGTGTTGTTAAAATGACTGATACTAAAAAAGTGTGTGATCTTTGCGGGTTGCCTGTCGAAGTGCCTGGCTTTACACTGAAAACTCAAGACGGTGATAAAGCGTTTTGTTGCGAAGGTTGCAAGGGCATTTATCAATTGTTAAATGAAGATCAGCTTCTGCCTGAATCGAATCAGGATTAATGTCCTCCTATTTTCAACACTCAAGGGAAAATTTAAAATGAAGCACGCGCATAATGCAGCAAGTTCTGTTGCCAAAGAAGTCGTTAAGGGGTCAATTGTTTCATCTACAGTACATACGGGGAGTAGACTGATGAGTAATGTTGCCAAACATCCGGTTCTGGTTTTTGGTTTAGGTCTGGTAGCAGGTTATCTGGTCTATAAGTACAGAAAAGAAATAGTTTCCAGCACCACAAGAGCCGTGGATGCCGGTAAAGATTTTGTATTACAACAAAAAGAAAATCTTGAAGATATTGTCGCTGAAAGCAAAGAATAGCCAATAGATTGTTTATTAAAGTTGGCTTGTTCTTTACAGAATTAAGTGACTTCATTAACGGGTGATTTCCTGTCTGCATAGAGTCAGGGCACCCGTTTTGTTTTTTCAGGGGCTTGTTTAGTTATGTCTATCCAAAAAGAATTTGTGCTGCGTTATAACGTGGACGGTCATGTCCGGTTTGAAATACCCGCCCGGATTTGTAATGTTGATGTCGCCAAAGCAGTAACGGATGGTATTTCTGGAATAGACGGCGTATACCGCGTTAATCTTTATCGCAATCAGCAGAAATTATCAATCCGTTTTAATGAAGCGGATTGTGATTTCAAATCGCTGGCTCGGCAATTATTTGATTTACTGACTGATCTGGATACAAAAGGTGCCTTAAAGCCAACGCCGGTTTCAACATCAACCCGTTGGAAAGAAAAGGCTAAGGCCCGATTAGACGATTTTAAAATAACCCGGTGGGCCAAGGAAAAATTTGGCGCTGCAAAAGAGACGGTTCAGGCTGCCAAAGTGATAACCCGACTGGGCATGAAAAAGCCGAACGCTTTTATCGACGATCCGGAAAAGGCCGTCATTTCTTTTTTGAATGATATTCTGGTGCTTTTTCTTATAAAACTGCATTGGAACGATATTACTCAAAAGTGGCTTTTAAAACCCTTCATGTATCGTTATGAATGGATAGCTCTGTTTTATCTGTTTTTTTTGCTGGTTCGGTCACGTAAACAAAAATAGATAGGGGGCGCAAGGTGAAAGACCAAAGGCAGCTATGTTCGACTTTAGTCTTTTACCTACCTTCCCACTTTATCTGATAAGGTAACTTGCAATAAATACCACCATCAATCATTGCCTGACTCTGGGAGCACTACCGACTTAATAATTCTTACATCGCTGTGTACGAAGCGTGTGGGGACTATAAAATGGAAGATTATTTATTGCGAGCTGCCTAAAGGCCGGAGTACAAACCTAGGTTTGCACTCCAAATTGGGGGCTTATTTATTACGAGTTGCCTAAGTTATATTAAATCTTTCATTCGTTACATCCTCCTGCATATTTCCTAAAATTTTCGCTATGGATACACAAGCTGTTACACCGAAAAATTTCCATCTGGTTCATCAATTAAAAAGGCGTATCAGAATACTGTCGCCGGTCTTAAAAAATGACCAAGAGCGCGGCTACATTTTTGAAATACTGTTAAAAAAACGCCCCGAAATAAAAAATATTCGCTCGGTTTATGCGTTGGGATCTGTCGTTATTGAGTTTGATCCGACGCGCTTACCCACAAATAATTTACTGATTTTGCTGGACGCAGTGCTGGGTAATATTGCCAGGAAAAAGTCTGATCAGAACCAGCAACAAAAGAAAATCTTTGAAGGGACAGTACACGAAGTTGATCTTGCCGTTGAGGGCATGACTTGTGCGTCCTGTGCCTTATTAATCGAAATGGTGTTAAAACGCAATCCCCGAATCAAGCAGGCCAGTGTTAATTTTGGCACCTCAACTTTGACGATTCATGGCCAGTTGGGTCGAGATGATGTCAGCGCCAAGGTGGCAACCCTAGGTTATAAAACCTACGCGATGGATACCTTGTCCCAACGCAAGAACCTGATTGAAAAGGAACAGCAGCGGATTGTTATGGCTAAACGCCGTTTTATCTGGTCCGGATTGTTAAGTTTGCCGATTGTCATCGTTGGGATGACTATGCCGACCACGCGCTGGTTACACTGGTTGCAGTTTGCACTCACCACGCCCGTGGTGTTTTGGTCGGGCGGAACCTTTTTTACAAAAGCATGGCGGTTGGCAAAACAGCGCACTGCCAATA
>CAIQND010000549.1 GCA_903873045.1 uncultured Methylococcaceae bacterium
AAAATTAGCCGAGTTTCTATCACATAACGGCGTTGTTTGTGGCCACCAGAATCCGACACGATTCGCCGATCTTTAATAGGTGCGTGGCATTCAATCGCTACGTCTGAATTGTTTTGTATGGGATGAATGGTAAACATAACCCAGCGCTGCCCGCCTTTTCGGTAAGGTTCAATAGCGAAAGCATGTAAAGCCGATGAACGTGCGCCGGTGTCTACTTTAGCTTTAATCTGGGCAATGTTAAGTTCTGGTAAGCTAACCCATTCGCGCCAACCCAACAGTGGGTGTGATGTAGCTATGTTCGTCATAATATTCCCTTTAACTCAATATTTAAGTTTTTAATTTTTGATTCCAGTAGACAGCCTATAACTAAAGAATAGGCGTGGGCCGAAATAAGATCACCCAAGCGGAGCACGTGGTGGCGTTTGCGGCGCTTTTGTACAGTATGTCTGAAACGCTTATTCTCGCTTGCGCTCAAAAATCCTTATTCCGGCCTACGCAGTTTCCGAGACTCAATTTTCACATTGAGTTCGGGAAAGTCAAGATAAGAAAATTTGATGATTGAGTTTAGGAATATGCATGAAGTAAATTGACCATTTATATCCCCTTATCCCAGTCCTCTCTAGGGGGAGGGGAGCAAGATGCCTAAGTTATTTTATGCGCATTCCTTAAGTAATCAATCAACGGGCTTGCTACTATTGTCCGGATCCAAAATTTGATTATCCGTTTTGATATCACGCTTTCGTCCCCGGCGTAGATGAATATTTCCGCGTTTTTTATTACGTGCCTTTACACGTCTGATATCCAGTTTTTGCTGATTAATTTCTACCAGTTTTAAATGTTGAAATATATCCGGCGGCATTTCATCGGGCAGTTCAATCAGTGTATATAAGTGTTGAATATTAACATTATGGATATTTTTTTTGTCGACACCTGACTCTTCTATCAGTACTTTTTTAAGCTGTTCCAGTGTGATACGGTGTTTAGAGCCTACGTCCAACCGGTAACGAATCATTTTAAGGATTAACGGCGAGTTGTCTGTTGGCAATTGAAGGTTAGTGTTTTTATCCGCTTGGCAAGTGGGCGGTAATGTATTTTCAAGTGTTTGGGTTAAATACATCAGCGCCGCTGCAAAGGTTACGATATCGATTTGCAGTTCATTTGCCAGGGTGCTAATAAAGTCACGCTGGCAGTCGATATTTTTGCTGCTTATAATGTGTTGTAGTCGATTTTTCAACGGTTCTTTTTTGTTTAAGTCGTTGTTCATAAATTCTTTACTGGTTTAATCATGAGCAATTCAACGTATTCCAAGAGTGGATTTGAAAACTCGATGTCGGGTAACTCGCAATAAATAACCCCCATCCTATCGTTCCCACGCTCAGTCGTGGGAATGCCGCCAGTGACGCGCCCGCGTCACGCAACACTGGAGCGTTGCCGGATGGGTTCACACGCTGGAGCGTGGGAACCAGGCAGATAGTATAAAATCTATTGAACAATTTCCACATAAGCTTCATCACGCAGGCGGCGCATCCAAAGCTCGGTTTCTTCTTCAATTTTTCGTTTACGAATGGCATCTCGAACCAGGTTCTTTTTGTGCTCAAGACTATCATCTTTATTTTCCCGGTCAAGAACCTGAATTAAATGCCAACCAAATTG
>CAIQND010000550.1 GCA_903873045.1 uncultured Methylococcaceae bacterium
TAAAATGCCTTTTCTATCCCATACTTGTAAGGTATGGGTGGATCTTGCTATTAGCTTTCCAAATTCGTGTGGTCTGTATGTATTCATAAATTAAATTATATAATACATTTGAATATATTAAAAGCTACTTAGTAGCACCTCGACCGCCATTGTCAGTAACAATTAAGCGGTAAAGTGATCGTCAACTTATCAAATTTAGGTATGTCCATATTTATTCTGTGTGAATTATTTACTCACACATTTGACAATAGCTCGTTTATAAACGAATATATATTATGTATGAATTACGCCATTACCTAACTGCCGACGAGAAAGATGTTTATCTTGATTGGCTACGAAAACAGCGCGACATAACGGCAAGGATTGCTGTAGATCGGCGCGTGAACCGTGTCGAGCAAGGTAACTTTGGCGATCATAAGTTTTGTCGTGATGGAGTGTGGGAGCTACGCATTGATGTAGGTGCTGGCTATCGTGTGTATTATGCCATCGCAGGTAAAGAAATTGTGTTGCTACTTTGTGGGGGTGAGAAGCGAACGCAAGACGCGGACATCGACCGCGCTTGCAAATATTGGCAGGATTGGCAAAGGAGAACGTGAGATGAAAGATAGAACCCATGATGAGGCAATGGCTGAGATGTACCAGGAAGACCCAGCATATGCGCTTCAATTACTGAACAGCATTCTTGAGAATGGCGATCAAAGTGAACTTTTGATTGCCCTAAGACAAATGGCAAAAGCTTTTGGGGGGGTGCAGGCCATAGCCGAGCAGGCACACCTGAATCCGAATCAGCTTTACCGCACCTTATCGTCAGAAGGCAACCCTGCACTGAGCAGCTTTTCTGCGATTCTCAAGGCAATGGGTATGCGCCTTTCAGTGCAGCCTATACAGCACATCTAGCGGCACATGGTTGAATCATAAACCAAGCTATTGAATATGATCTTATAGATTTTCAGATAAATAATTTCGATCTTAACGGATACCATCCCTTTAAGGGATGTTATCCGTATGGACTCCAAACTTCATGTAATGGAAATTTAATTTTTGAAAGACTATATTTACATGATGAATGGTTATAAATAATTGGTCTAGTAATATAAAAAATCAACACACTCACGGAGAGGCTTGGAATGAGTGGCGGTTTTTATTAGTAGCCCCGTGTATCCAACTGCAATCCATTTAACGGCTCAGGGAGTCGGGTAATACCGGATTCAATCCGGCCATCTTCATGCAGTTTTATCAAGCGATAACCGGGGGCGGTCGTATCCAGGCTGAAGGTTTCGCTTTTCGGTGTAAATTGAAAGCAGGTTGACGGTGTTCCAAAAATGCGTAGCGCTCCGATTGTTATATCCATGACTTGATGAATATGTCCGGACGTGACAGCTTTTGCTTGTGGATATTTTTTTAGTATCATCAAAAATTCCTCGCTGTTTTCAATAATCATGGTGTCCAGCCAGACACTTTTGGTTTCCAGACAATGATGATGCACTGCGATCAGCGCCTGATGATTCGGGTTGCTGGTCAGGCAATCTTCCAAAAACAGCAATTCCAGTTTTGATAAACGACCACTGGTAGCGCCTGGTATTTGACTATTAAGACAAATCAGTTGCCAGTTTTCCAATAAAACCTGTTTTTGGCAATTTACCTGAGGGGTATTAAAAACTTGCTGCATGAGTCCATAATCATCATGATTACCGGGTAGGCAGATACAAGGTGTGTTAGTGGCTTCAAGTTTTTGCAAGATACGTTGATAGCTTGCGGGGCAGGGGTTTTGAGTCAGGTCGCCGGTAACCAGAATTAAATCAAAATGATGATGTTCAGCAAAAGCCAGCTCAAGAATGGCATGAAAATAATGCTCGGTATTGATACCCAGAAAGGTTTCATCCAAACCAGGCAAAATATGCAGGTCTGTTATTTGTAATAGTGATAGGGCGGTCATCATTGATATTATTCAATAGTCTTAACAAAAATCTTGGAGTTTCTTTGTGGATTGTACAGTGCCTTGAGTGGGTCGGGAAGGCTGTTAATATCTGACGCTAAAAAGCCGCGCTCAATAAACCAATGCATGGTTTGGGTTGATAATACAAATAATTTTTTAAGAGCCAGCTGTCCGGCCTTTTGATAGACATAGTTAAGCAGTCGATTGCCGCGTGCCGAACCCTGGTAATCAGGATGGACGGCAAGGCAGGCAATCGCACCGAATTGGCCTTGTTCATTGGGATGCAGAGCGGTACAGCCGATGATCAAGCCGTCCCGTTCGATAATAATATAATCCGCTATTTCCATTTCAATTTTTTCCCGGGAACGTTTGGCTA
>CAIQND010000551.1 GCA_903873045.1 uncultured Methylococcaceae bacterium
TATCAAGTAGTTTTGCGATATTAGAACCAATTAAATAGTGAATGTTTTTTATTCCATCAACTTCAATTGTCTCCATTTCATCCATAAATCTAAATTGAAATTTATATTTATCTTGATCTTCTGGATCTTCTGTAACATCTTTATCAATTTTATGTATTGAAATCTCAATATCATAACTATTATTTATATTTACTTTAAAGTCGAATGTAGTTTTATCACAAGAAACCATTTTAAATTTAGGTTCCTATTCCACTTCAAACACTGAATACTCTGTAAGTTTTGCTCTTTTCATATAGTAATTTAACCAATTGGTATTGGGTGATATTGGTGTCCTGATATTCATCCACCAGTAAATAGCGGATTTTATTTTGCCATTTTTCCAACACCGCAGGGTGTTGCTGAAACAGCAATACCGGCAGCAAAATCAGGTCATCAAAATCAACTGCGTTATAAGCTTTTAAACTGCGGGTGTACTCATTATAAATCCCCGCCGCTGCGTACTGCTCGCGAGTCGCTGTGGCTTGCGCCTGTTCCGGGGTTACAAAAGCATTTTTCCATTGCCCGATTTGCCTCGCATAATTGTCAAGATTATCCAAATCACAATCTTTTGCGCCATGATTGATCAGATTTTTTAACAGTGTTTGTTTATCTTGCTCATCAAACAGCGTAATCGCGGCTTTATACGCCAAGACCTTATGCTCTTTCCGTAATATATCCAGCCCCAAAGAATGAAAAGTGGAAACCCGCAAACCACGAATTTGGGTATCATCCAGTAATTTTGAAACCCGACTTTTCATTTCCCGAGCCGCCTTATTGGTAAACGTCACCGCCGCAATGTGCCGCGCAGGCAAGCCTTGCTTAACCAGATAAGCAATTTTTTCGGTAATCACCCGCGTTTTACCACTCCCCGCACCGGCAAGGACTAATAAAGGGTGATCTATCGCTTTAACAGCGGCTTGTTGTTGGGGATTTAGTTTGGCCATTGATATATGAGTTGGCGTTACCGACAAGTAGTATTGCAATTATCTTGGGTAACAGGGTTGTTTACGATGACCATTTTACAGGTTTTATGGACTTTGATATGTTTATACTCAATCTTCAAGTTTTCTTATTGCTGAACGCCTTTAAATCCAATGTGAAGAGTGAATATCAGAAACTACGTAGGCCGGAATAAGACTTTTCGAGCGCAAGCGAGAATAAGCGTTTCCGGCATCCGCTACGAGTTGCCGGAAACGCCACCACGCGCTACGCTTGGGTGGTCTTATTCCGGCCTACGCCTATTGTTGGTTATCGCTGCCCCCAAAATCAACCATTAAAAACTTGAAGATTGAGTTATAGCCTTTTAGTTAACGCTTACAGTAAGGTAAAATAATAAAGATTACGATTGACCATAAAAATATTAACCTATAAAAGGATAAATACCATGAAAAAAAGTTTGTTTCTGACCGCCGTAATGCTGGTTTCCGGCAGCGCCTTGGCCGCAACCGATCATTATGTACTGCGCGATGGAAATCATGTTCAACATTTAAAAATCACTACTATCAAAGATGATATTACGGTCAGCGCAGACGTTGATTTTGAACCGAATGATGCCGAAGCAGGAAGAGAGGCCTGTGTCGGTGAAGTTTCAGGTGAAGCCAAAGTCGTCGCTGAAAACGAATTGGTTATGAAAAAGCGTTCTGAAAGTGAAGCAACTTTTTGCGAACTAAAAGTTCATCTTAGCCCAACGGGTGCCAAAGTTGAACAATCAAAAGATTGTGACAACTTTGCACCGGGCATCTGCCGCTTTGCTACCGATGGCAAGGAAATGGTTAAAGTTAAATAAGTTAGTCAGGCAGGGTAAGCAATGCGTACCTTTTTAAAGGGTTTCAGGTACACAGTTTCAAAAAGGTACGCAATGCGTATCCTACTTGGCTTAAGTAAGCAGTATTAGAGGTTGACCCCATTGAAGATCTAAAATCTTGAACCGTTAAAGCGATCAGTATCCCCCACATCCACCACAACCATAAATCAGGAGTTAAGATGACAAGCAAAAAAGCCAAAGCACGCACCCAAGAATTCCGGATACACTCTGCCATTTTTAGTGCAGCTATCTTTTTATTGGTGCTACCACTATCCGTCCACGCAATTACGCGAAGCGAGTTCGATGCACTCGGCGTGCCACAATATCTTTTCAACCTAAGTGATAAAGAATGCGCTTTTAGCACCGCCGACACCTGCACTTCCTACCGAGATGTAAACGGCACATCTGTTTTACAAGGAAAATTCAAAGATGGCATAATTTTCATGGAAAACAGCGAAAATCTATACAAACAAAAATTTGGCATTGTCACTCTGACACTTGATGGCGCTTTCCCAAACGAACAGCCACGAGGCATAAAATTTACACCGATATGGACATATAGTGAGCCAAGTGGCTCTGGGGCTGGCTATCATAACGGTTACGCCCATCCAAGCCCAAACGTTTTTGAAATTTCATTTAGAATACTGCCTCAACCCAAGAGCGAGACAATCGATCTAAATAATTTGTTATTCAAGGATTGGAACGGAGATGACTGGCAATTGGCCGACCATTGGGGAAGCCTTACTTCAATGAAAGTTGAAACGAATTGCGTTCCTGTACCGGTGCCAAACTCTGGCTTAATGACTGTCATTGGATTTATAGGTCTCATGCTTCGTCGACGTGTCACAGCAAAATCAGCCAGGATCGGGTCGAGATAACGGGATTGCGCACGTTATCCCTCCCACACCACCGGACATGCGGTTTTCCGCATCCGGCGGTTGAACGAAGCGTAACGGGGTTTGTAACCCCGTTACTCACGTTTTAAAAGTTATTGAAAACCGCAAACGTTTCGGTCGGTTGCAAACCCCGACCAGCACAGGTGCGTACTTTTTGAAGTTGTAATGCAATCCGAAGCGTGACGGGGTTTGCAACCCATACGCATCAAGCTAAGCCCTATTACTATCAAATTCATGTGTTTATCAAAAAATCCATGAATTCAACACATTGAAAATTATAGTATTATTTTTAGACATTAAAATGTGAATGACTTAAATCAACAATATTTTGGCTTAGCTTGATGCGTATGGGTTTGCAACCCCGTTACTCACGTTTTAGAAGTTATTGAAAGTAGCAAACGTTTCGGTCGCTTGTAAACTCCGATCAGCACGGGGCAAATGGCAATAAGACAATATCAGATGGCTGGTGCATTATTCCATACCTCATCCTCAATATTATCCCAGTCTGCAAGCGAACAGGTCTGGGCATTCATAATATTTTGCCATTCAGCTTGTTCCTCACGCTGACGCAAAAACAGTGCAAAATCCAAAACTTCCTGCACCACAGGTTCTGGTAAAGGTTTAATGGTTTGATAAACTTGTTCGGCTAAATTCATAACATCCCTCCATCAAGTGCTTGGTTTCTATCTGCTCTGAATTATTCCTCGTCAATCAAATACAAAGTAACTGTGCCAGTAGTCCATGTTGCCACACCGCTACCAAAGAAATCCTGATCCTCCGTCCATACAGGGCAGTCCAAAGCCAGCGCGGTGGCTAACACAGGCCAGTCACGAACATCCCGGATACGTTGACGTGCGCTAGTTTCAAATTCGCAATAGACATCAAATTCGATACACTGCACCAAGGTTGGTAGCTGGCTCAGTACTGCGGCTCCAGACCACGCGCCTTAAAGATTGGCGGGAGGTACTTTTCGGCATCAGCAAAAGCATCGTCGGGTGCAAAGAAAGCGGTCGTGCTGTAATACTGATTCAACAGTTTAAATACTCGTTGACCCAGCACCGCGCGGATAAGAATGTTAGCGTCAAGCATCAGAGCTTGGCGACTCATCACTTGTCAGTCAAGCGGCGCGTCTTGAACTCGGCAGCAACGTCATCTTCCGATACGCGTAAAGCTGACATCATGGCCTCCAATTTTGCCGCAGCATGCCTGAGAGCATCAAGGTCTTGCTGGTTGTGACCATGTCGTGCCGGGATGTAATAGCCAATTGTCTCGCCGTGACGAGTAATCGCGATCGGAGACAAGGACTCCAGATACGAAGGCAAATTTGCCCGGAATTCTTTCACGCCTACTTTGGTTTCCATGACTATCTCTTTGTGTACGCAAGTGTACACATTATAGATGTGTTTTTAGTTAATTGGCAATGTATGTGCACAAATATAAAACTCAGTCATAACCGACAAGCCAGGTAGAATAAGCCGTGTCGGAAACGGCTTTATCGTGCCAGAAAAATTCCAGTAAATATCGGGTAACAAATAGACATTGCTTGACGACCTCCCAACTGATTCTGTATTTTGTCATTAATGGCTACAATTTATATTTAAACAAACTACATGATGAATACGGGCAAAAGCACTATTAAAAAGCTTACCAATCCGCTGAATGACCAATGATTTATTCAAGGTAACTAATTTATCCGGACAGACATAACTTATTTTCGGCAAAGTGCCGAGTATAAAATCATTTTGATGCAATTCCAGAGAATGTTCTTAACCTGATAGTGAGGTTATTGGTACGGCTAAAAAGTCACCCTGAAAGTTAGGCTCTTTTAGAATAAGAACAGGGCGTTTTTTACTGGCAGAAAGATCGGTAAACGGAAAAGGTAATAAGACAATATCAGATGGCTGGTACATTATTCGGCTACCCACTTTAGCCGGGACATTTTTTGTAGGGGCAGGCTTTACGCCTGCCCTTTAATGCCACGATGTTAGCAGGGTAACCGCAAGGGATTACCCCTACAAGACACGGATATCGTTACATAAAAGGCCATCCACGTAA
>CAIQND010000552.1 GCA_903873045.1 uncultured Methylococcaceae bacterium
TATCATCTATTCTCAGTCAATATTAAGCTGAAATATGAAAACACAGCAGTAAGCATAAAATAGAGAAAAAAATTAACTTGTTGAAAAATATAGCAATAAAAATAATACAATATTGTAAATAGGGGGTGCGGAATGTCGGCTTAAGGCGGCAGGTCTGTCAATAATCTGAAAGTGTTTTGGGTGGAATAGCCGCTCTTAACGCATTTAAAACCGCCAGGACATCAATAATTTCCTGGGTAACCGCACCGGCCACCGGTGAAAGATAACCCAAGCCGGCAAATACCATACCGATCAAACTTAGCGCCATGCCGCCGACTGCGCTTTGCAGAGCAATTTTACGCATTCGTTCACCAATATGAAAAAGTTCATCCACTTTTAATAATGAGCTGTCCATGATGACTGCATCTGCGGATTCACCGGTAATATCACTGTTTTGACCAAAGGCTATGCCGATAGTCGCCGCCGTTAGCGAGGGCGCATCGTTGATACCATCGCCCAGAAAAATGGTTTTTGCCATAAGGGTTTCTTGGCGTACTATTTCCAATTTTTGTTCAGGACTTTGACTAAAGTAAACATGCTCAATACCTACTTGTTCGGCCAGGTAACGGACTTCGGATTCTCTGTCGCCGGACACCAGCATCACCCGCTCAAACAAGTGATTAGGTTGCAAGTGATTAATAAATGATGAGCTGTCAGTACGTACTTCATCGCGAAATTGTAGGGTTGCTGCATAGTGATCATTAATCAATACCACACATTCAAGACCGCCCGTGAGAGGCGGTAATTCTCCAATACCGGCAGGGTTTGTTTCGGTAAAGTTTTTACGGCTGGTAATTTGTACCTGTTTACCTTGCACATTACCGGTCAGGCCTTTACCGGGTAATTCAGCGATATGGGTCACGCTTAATAAGGTTAATCCGGCTTTTTCTGCGGCTTTAATAATCGCGCTGGATAGTGGATGTTTGGAATACCGCTCCAGACTGGCAATTAACGTTAATATCTCTTGTTCATGCTGGTTTTTTCCAGGAATCAATGCCGTCAGCGAAGGGCGGCCATAAGTCAGGGTGCCGGTTTTATCAAAAATTGCGGTTCGACAGGTGCCAATGGTTTCCAGTATGGCCGGATTTTTGATGATGATTTCCCGCCGCGCCGCCAGTGAAATTGAACTGATAATAGTGACGGGTATGCCTATTAGCAAAGGGCAGGGCGTGGCAACAACCAGAACCGCCAGAAAACGAATGACATCGTCGCTTATCATCCAGGCAGTCAGGGCAATGATAACGGCTAACGGTGTATATAATGCGCCCAGTTGGTCGCCCAGCCGTCTGATGTTGGGGCGATATTGCTCGGAAGAGCGCATGACTTCCATGATTTTGGCGTAGCGGGAATCAACAGAGAGCTTGTCGGCACGAATCGTTAACGCGGAATCGCCATTAATTGCGCCGGAGATAACCACAGAACCAGTGGTTTTTGACATCATATAAGGCTCGCCAGTCAAATAGGATTCATCCATCGTGCCGGAGCCTTCCAGCACCGTGCCATCAACCGGGCAAATTTCATGAGGTAATATCAATAAGGTATCACCGATAATAACCTGCTCGGTGGTAATGTCGGTTAATGCCTCCGCTGATTTTCTATGCGCCACAGACGGCATACGCTTGGCTAATGCCTCCAGCACGGAAGAGGCTTTGCGCACGGCATAGGTTTCCAGTGCTGCACCACCGGAAAGCATTAATACGACCAGACTTCCAGCCAGATATTCATCCAGAATAACGGCGGTGATAATGGATATGCCGGCCAGTAAATCGGCACCAAAATCACCCCTAAATAATTTTACAATCAGCTGATAAACCAAAGGCAACCCACCCAGTACCAAAACGGCCAGCAGGGGCAGTTGCACCAACGTCGTTGAAAAACTGGTCTGTCCTTGGTAAAGGTGGGCAATTGCTGAAGTTAAGGCGGCATTAACGGTCAGAGTATAGGCTTCATGGCCGGTATCAAAGGCATATCGCAGCACCAGATAGCCGCTGATGCCGAGGATGCTCATAATGGCAATGCTGTTTTGGTAGGTTGAAGTGGTAGCCGATTGCTGAGTTTTATCCGCGTTAGTCATGTTTTTTGTATGGTTGGGTTAGCGTAACAGGGCTTTATCTAAAGTCGTTAAGTTAACACAAGTTGTTAAAAAACTGGAGTGCAATCGCTTCAGCTATTGCCTGTAAAAACAGCTATAGATTTTCAGATAAATAATTTCGATGCTAACGGATACCATCCCTTTAAGGGATGTTATCCGTATGAATTCAATTTTCATGTAATGGAAGTTTAATTTCTGAAAGACTATAAAGCTGTTTTACTCCAGTTTCGTGTTTAACTTACGGCATTGGGACTGTATTGGTGTTATTTTTCTTCAGGTTTTTTGAAACCATGCCACATTGATTTTGCCAGGTTTTCACGATGTATAAAGCTTTCAATCGCGACACCGATAATATGCACAAACACCAGCACTACGGTAAAGTTGGCAAAAAATTCATGCACTTCTTCCCACATTTTTTCGTTACCGGAACCTATAAAAGCTAAAGGCCCGGCCGCTTGATCTGCGCCATAAACAGCAAATCCGGTAATTACCGTCATTAATAAAGCCAGCAATAATAATACAATCATGGCCGCACCCGCCGGGTTATGGCCGATGAAACGCCTGGATTTAAAGGTGGCCAGATCTTTTATATAGGCAATTGAGTGAACAGGGCTGCATAAAAAATTTGAGAATCGGGCATAATGATTACCTATAAAACCCCAGACCAATCTGAACAGCAACAAGCCGAATACCAGATAACCCGCCCAAACATGAACAGTTAATAA
>CAIQND010000553.1 GCA_903873045.1 uncultured Methylococcaceae bacterium
CAGAGTGAAACTGATCTGGTTGCCGAGGCTGACCTTTATTTAGCTTATGGCCGCTATCAAGAAGCGGAAGAATTACTGCGTGAAGTTATTAAAGACCAACCTAATCGTGATGATTCTAAATTGAAATTGCTGAATATTTTTTATTTAAGTAAAAATAAAAACGCTTTTGAAGCCTATGCCGACGAGTTAGCCCAAGCCGGTAAAAAAGATGACCTTGAATTTTGGTCAAAAGTGAGTCAAATGGGTCGTGAAATCGCCACAAACTCAGCCTTGTTTTTTTCTGAAGTCGATGCATTTTCTCCAAAAGAAACGCTATCCCTTGAAAAAAAGACCAGGAAATTGGCTGAGTTCGACACGATTAAAAAAGATCCAGTAGCCGATAGCAATCTGTCCTCTTTTGGGGAATCATTGACTCAGGCGGTTATTAAAGAAAGTCCTCAAACAACCGATAGTTTGTTGGATTTTGATTTGGATTCCACTGAAGATAACGCTGTTAACGAACAGAAAAATAACGGCAGTATTGACTTTTATTTAAGCCCCCCGCTACCAAAAATTGAAACATCCAGTGACGCTTTAGGTGACGTTGTTTTTAACATGCCAGAGTTGGAATTTGAATCGCTTGAGTTTGAATCAAATGAAACCAAAACACTAAAAACCGATGAAATTGATAAGCCGACGGATGAATCATTGGTTTTAAATAACGTTTTTTCCAATGACTCACTTGATAGCGACTTTTTTTTGGACAAGCCCGCGTCAGCTTTGCAGGGAAAAGAAACTAACAGGGCACTTGATTTTTTTGATTTATCGGATAGGGACGAGATTGAAACCAAGCTGGATTTGATAAAAGCCTATATTGACATGAATGATGCGGAAACGGCTAAAAAGTTGGCTAGTGAAGTCCTTGAAAAAGGCTCGACTGAGCAACAAAAAGCCGCACAAGCACTCGTAGATGAATTGAAATAAAATTTGTCACTACCCAGCATATTCCGGCTTCAATCAATAGAGCACGGTTACCACTGATTGGACAGGTTTCAACGGATTTTTATTTTTTTAACCCCAAAAACACCTTACGCTTTATCAGTATCATTTTCTGATAAAAAAATATCTTTATCCGTGTCTATCAATAAAATCCGTCTCATCTGTGTTCTATAAAAACGTACGGGACGATTATGACCATTCGGGCAAAAAGAAGTTTCCGGACGACACCGTCCTTCAATATTCTTGATGAAAAAAATTGTTAAGTGTTTTTTTGTAAACAAAAAATAGTCTGGAACAGTTATTGCTAACAGTATTAAAAACCACTGACTAAAACAAAACTGGTATTGTAAAAAACCAAACCAACCATCGGGCAATAGGAAAAAAATATGACCATTCGCGTCGCCATTCGTCACAAAACGATATACAAATTTGATAGACCAGTATCCTTGTCGCCGCACGTGTTTCGATTACGTCCGGCCGTTCATAGCCGGACACCTATCAAGGCTTACGCCTTGCGCATTGAGCCCAAGAATCATTTTATTAATTGGCAACAAGATCCTTTTGGCAACCTTGTTGCACGCGTGGTGTTTCCTGATAAATGCCAACAACTCAGTGTTGAAGTTGAAGTCATTGCTGATATGACAGTAATTAACCCCTTCGATTTCTTTGTTGAAGAATATGCAGAAAACTATCCTTTTAAATACGATGAACTGACGCTTAAAGAGCTTCAGCCGTATCTGGAAATCACTGAAAACAGCCCGTTATTGGTACAGTGGACAAAAGCATTTGACAGTAGAAAGCGCTCTATCAATGATTTTTTAGTGGATATTAATCGCGCTGTTTTTGAGGCCATCAGCTATAACATCCGCATGGAAGTTGGCATACAAAGCTGTGAAGATACGCTGACAATACTCAGCGGTTCGTGTCGGGATTCGGCCTGGTTATTGGTGCAGGTACTGCGCCATCTTGGGCTGGCCGCCCGCTTTGTATCCGGTTATCTGGTGCAATTAACGTCTGATATAAAATCGCTGGACGGCCCTTCAGGTCCGGAGCAGGATTTTACTGATTTACATGCCTGGACAGAAGTTTATATCCCCGGTGCTGGTTGGATAGGACTCGACCCGACTTCGGGTTTATTGACCGGCGAAGGCCATATTCCCTTGGCTTGTACGCCTGACCCTGCCAGTGCGGCACCAGTAACCGGTGGCACTGACAAGTGTAAAGTGGAATTTGAATTTAGTAATACCGTGGATCGTATGCACGAAGATCCCCGGGTGACCAAGCCTTATACCGATGAGCAATGGTATCACATTGATGCACTGGGGCAATATGTTGACAAACAGTTAATAGAGGACGATGTTCGCTTGACCATGGGCGGTGAACCCACCTTTGTTTCGGTCGACGATATGGAAGGCGACGAATGGAACACGCACGCTGATGGTGCAAACAAACGTGAGCGTGCACAACAATTGACCATTCGTTTGCGGGATGTCTTTGCAAAAGGGGCCATGCTGCATTACGGGCAAGGTAAATGGTATCCCGGTGAGCCATTGCCGCGTTGGCAATATGGTATTTTTTGGCGCAAAGATGGCACTTCGATTTGGCGCAATCCGGATTTGCTGGCCGATATTAACAAAGATTACGGTCATACCGTCAAACAGGCGCAAAAATTTATTCACCAAATCAGTCAGCGTTTGGGGGTTAAGTCCCGCTATATCGAGACTGCTTTTGAAGACAGTTTTTATTATCTCTGGCAAGAAGGCACTTTGCCTGAAAATCTTGATCCTTCAAAAATCAACCTAAAAGACTCTATTGAACGCAAAACCTTAGCCAAACTATTGGATGTGGGTTTGGATCAGCCCGTCGGTTTTACTTTGCCGATTAAATGGAATTGGTCTGAACTCTGCTGGAAAAGTGGCCCCTGGGATTTTCGACGCGGTGCGATGTTTCTGATTCCAGGCAACTCGCCCATGGGTATGCGTTTACCCTTGGATAGCCTGCCTTGGGTTGCACCGGATAAACGTGATTCACAAGAACCCCAAAGCCTGTTTGGAGACTTGCCGGAATTGGGCGATTATTATGGTGAGGTGACTCGCCGCTATAGTCACCTTGAAATTAAAAAAAGAGAACACCCGGAAATTATTGACCAAGCAGTGGGTGATGATTTAACCCTCGAAGTTGAAGTGCCGCATACCGCGTTGTGTGTAGAAGCTCGGGAAGGCCGGTTGTATATCTTTATGCCGCCGCTGACGTTGCTGGAACATTATCTGGAACTGGTCGCCGCTATTGAAGCCACCGCTGAAAATTTGGCAATGCCGGTGGTCATGGAAGGTTATGAGCCGCCTCGTGATTATCGTATTGAACGCTTAATGGTGACACCGGATCCCGGTGTCATTGAGGTGAACATTCATCCATCCAAAACCTGGCCGGAGTTGGTGGAAAAAACCCATATCATTTATGAACAAGCGCACCTAACCCGATTAGGCACTGAAAAATTTATGCAGGATGGTCGTCATACCGGAACCGGTGGCGGCAATCATATTACCATGGGTGCGGAAATGCCGACCGACAGTCCGCTGTTGCGTCGCCCTGACTTATTGCGCAGTCTGATTACTTACTGGCAACATCATCCCGGTTTGTCGTATTTGTTTTCAGGTATGTTTATTGGCCCCACCAGCCAAGCCCCTCGCGTTGATGAAGGTCGGGACGAAAAACTCTATGAGCTGGAAATTGCTTTTCAACAAATACCCGAAGGCGAAGTGCCCGAGCCTTGGTTGGTTGATCGCTTGCTGCGCCATTTACTAACC
>CAIQND010000554.1 GCA_903873045.1 uncultured Methylococcaceae bacterium
ACTCTACGCGAGGGCTCAACAACGGATCGTAGGCCTCCTGAAGCGTTGTTTATCCATTCAGCGTTGATTATTGAAAACGACAAAATTAAATTTATTAACGGTCTGCTACCAACACTGGATTTATTGCCTGTTTTTGTTGAAAAATATAAAGACGATATAGCGCCGGACTGTACCGCGCTGATTTATGTTGAAAATATCGGTAAAGGCTTGCAGGTTGAACTGGAAGGCGTGACGTATAAATTAATGCCTTTCAAACAAGGACTGGTATGGAACGAATTGCTTGAAGAATTGTATATCGAAAAAAGCGAGCTAAAAGGGCAATCTGCAGAGGATAAAGTTGCTATTGCTTATACGGCCGCCAAAACCTATAACCCAAAAACACCGTTGCTTTCTTATGCAGAAGCTGAAGACAACACCATCGTGGTGGTTAAACAAGCGTCGGTCGGTGCCATTTAAGATTTCGGGGAATGGGATCTGGAAAAACCGTTGGAAAAATGCACAAAATTAGGATGCTCACAACGCGCCAATGCCCATTTTTTGGGCAAAGGTCAGGTATCTAAAAAGTGAAATTTAATAAGTGATTGAAAAATAATGATATTAATATTTGGCATTGATAATGCTATATTTTATGTGTACATACATACTTTCTTTTTGTGTTGCTCTCTCCTGGGCTTGATACTTTTGGTGTCCTACTTTCTCGGCTAGGATGCCTTTTTTTTGCCTGGCAACCTTGTTCGCCTTGAAAAATAAAGATAATTCAAGATGTTGGCAAATGATTTGCTTGTTAATTCAGTGTGTCGGCTTTACACCCCTAAGGAATGCGCATGAAATAACTTAGGCATCTTGCTCCCTCTCCCTCTGGGAGTGGGCAAGGGCAAGGGGATATAAATGGTCAAGTTATTTCATGCGCGTTCCTAACCGGTATAATCCCTTTAAATCGATCTTCAAGTTTTCTTACCTTGACTTTATAGGTACTAGATAACCAGCAACATAACGGCCAATAAATGTAGGCCGGAATAAGGCTTTTCGAGCACAAGCGAGAATAAGCGTTTCCGGCACCCGATACAAGGATGTCGGAAACGCCACCTCGTGCTACGCCCTTCGATTCGCTCAGGACAGGCTTGGGTGGTCTTATTCCGAACTGACTTGTTATCGCTGAATTCCCCGAAATCAAGAATTAAAAACTTGAAGATTGAGCACTCATCGTTATACACACGTACCTGCCGGAATGACGAGTAATGGGTGTCCTGACATATAGAACCATGTAGAAGTAAAGCGACATTCGACCACCCTCACCCCAGCCCTCTCCCAGAGGGAGAGGGAGCAAGATACCGAAGTTATTTCATGCACGCTCCTAAGTTGGCATCCCAAACTGACAAGGTCTCAAGTAAGTCATTGCCATTAAGTTAAACGTGTGGAGACACTAAAGTGAGGACTTATTTATTGCGAGTTGCCTTAAGTAGATGAATAATATCTGAGCCAATGTTATCTTACTCAGCTAAATCCATTAATAAACACAAGACAAGACCGTTCAGTTAAAATCAGTTAACCAACAAGCCATTGCTACTATCACTTTATGATCCACCCACTTTATCTTGATTACGCCGCCACGACACCTATGGCACCAGAAGTGGCTTTAGCAATGGCTCAGTGTTTAACAGAAGAAGGTGACTTTGCAAATCCGGCTTCTTTACAACATAGCCTTGGCGAACGCGCTTACCACTTAGTCGAAACAGCCCGCTCAGACATCGCACAGCTGTTAAACTGCAAAGCTAACGATCTTGTTTTTACCTCAGGTGCCACAGAAGCCAACAACCTAGCTATCAAAGGTCTGGCTTTTAGCCCGCAAAACACCCATAAACACATCATTACAAGCGCCACAGAACACAACGCCATCTTAGACATCTGCCACTATTTAGAATCCCAAGGCTTTAACGTCACCTATTTAAAACCCGATCACAACGGTCTTATTAACCTCGAAACACTCTTAAACGCCATCACTCAAGAAACCTTTTTAGTTTCCTTAATGCACGTCAACAATGAAACCGGCGTTATTCAAAACATCAAAGCCATTGCCCAAGCACTGCAAGACAAGCAACAAGCATTCCCAGACCACAAACTATACTTTCATGTCGATGCCGCCCAAAGTGTCGGAAAACTTGCTATAGACCTGGGCTGATGAAAATAAGCCATTAATTGCATATTTATTAGTAAAAAAGTGGTATCGTTTATGTTCCATTTAGGTAACAATAAACCATTCCATGTTAGAGCAAAATCATTATAAAAGCCCGATACGAAAATTAGTCAA